>NZ_JBKVCZ010000171.1:0-12753 GCF_046966825.1 Hungatella sp.
CTCTACGACATTGCCCACGGAGCGGGGCTGGCCATTGTATTTCCGGCGTGGATGAAGGCTGTGAGCAGGAAAAATCCGGCGCGTTTTGCACAGTTTGCGGAAAGGGTATTCGGAATCGAAGCGGAGGATAAGCGGGAGGATGAGCTGGCCGCGCTGGGAATCAGCTGCCTGGAGAATTTCTTTCGGAAACTGGGGCTTTTTACCACGCTCACAGAGGCCGGAATCGATGACAGCCAGTTTTCGCGAATGGCCGGGCGCGCAGTTGCGGGCGGCAGCCTGGGAAGTATGGAAAAACTGGACCAGTCGGCGGTGATGGAGATTTTGGAGCTGGCCAGATAAGGAATGAGGAGGGAGACAGACATGAGGATAACGCCAAAGGAACTGGCCGGGTATTTTGATCACACCCAGCTGAAGGCCTATGCGGTACGGGCTGATTTTGAGAAGCTGTGCAGGGAGAGCAGGGAATACGGATTCCGGATGGTAGCCATTAATCCGGCCCCGGTGGCTCTGTGCAGGGAGCTGCTTTCCGGCTCCGATGTCCATGTGGGAGCCGCCATCGGTTTTCCGCTGGGGCAGACGACGATCAACGATAAGGCCAATGAGACGAAAGAGGCCATCCGAAACGGGGCCGATGAGATCGACTACGTCGTAAACCTGACGGAACTGAAAGAGAAGAACTATGGATACGTAGAGCGGGAGATGGCTTCCATCGTGGAGACGTGCAGAAAGGCGGGAGTAATCTCCAAGGTCATCTTTGAAAACTGCTATTTGACGGATCAGGAGAAGGAGACGCTCTGCCGGATTGCCCTGGAGGTGCGGCCTGATTTTATCAAGACCTCGACTGGCTTTGGGAGCGGCGGCGCCACGGCAGCTGATATCATGCTGATGAAACGGATGGTGGGAGATGCGGTGAAGATAAAGGCGGCGGGGGGAATCCGAACGCTTGACACGGCGCTTGAGATGATCGATATGGGGGTGAGCCGGATCGGATCGACGGCCAGTGTTTCGATCGTGGAGGAACTGAAAGCACGGCAGCGCGAGTCCTGAAGCATATTTGTCATAACCTGAAGAGACTCTTATAAAGACTCCCGGACAGGCACACAGAAACGGTATGCAAAATGGTATACAGAAACGGCCGGATGTGGTACAATGCAGGTATGAGTTTTAGCACATACATCGTACACATGCGGCCTGTTTCAGCCGTTTTGAGTGCTCAGGACAAGGAGGAATGGTTTATGGAAAGAGCGATTACAATCAGTCGTGAATTTGGAAGCGGCGGACGTGAACTGGGAGTGAAACTGGCTGAGAGTCTGGGAATTCCGTTTTACGATAAGGAATTGATTTCCATGGCTGCGGAGGAGAGCGACATGTCGGAGGACGCATTTCTTCATTATGATGAGAACATGCCGTTTATAAAAGATCCGCTGGACCGCCATTTCTACTCGCCATTTTCTTCCATCTATCAGGTTCCCATGTCGGATCAGATCTTTTTGGCGCAGTCCAGGGTGATTCGGAAGCTGGCGGACCAGGGCCCCTGTGTGATCGTTGGACGGTGCGCGGACATGGTTTTGGAGAACAGTGTGAATCTGTTCATTTACGCCAGGATGAAGGACCGGATCAGACGTATGAATTCCCTGGAGACAGGCATCGATCCTGTGAAGATGGAGAGCAAAATCCGCGAGGTGGACCGGAAACGGAAGGATTACTATCAGTATTACACCGGCAATGAGTGGGGAAAGGCCCAGAACTACCACCTTTCTCTGGAAAGCGGTCTGGTAGGCGTGGACGGCTGCCTGAAGGCGGTCCTGGCCTATTTGGAATCGGTGCAGTAGGATAAATACGATACGCCCCGGAGCGGGACAGGCCCGATGCAGTACGCAGCGCTGCGCGGCCGTGAATATGGATATCAGATTCCTCAGAAGTCGGGCAGCCGGCTTCTGGGGAATTTTTGTGTATGTATAGAAAAATTCTTCTGTCATGCAAAAACACCGGCAGAAACGGATACAATGCTGGCTGGCCGTCCTCCTGAAACTTTTCTTGTATTATGTCCACCTTTGTACTATAATAATATACATTATGGATTTTGATAAAATCTTGATGGAAGTGCGAGGTGGAAAGAAATCGATGCAGTTTGCTGAGAGAATGGACCGATTTGGAGAAGGAATATTTTCTAAATTACTGGAGATAAAAAGACAGAAGGAAGAGCGGGGAGAGACCGTGATCGATTTAGGCGTGGGGGCGCCTAACATACCGCCGGCCAGACATATTACCGATGCCCTGTGCGAGGCGGCTGCGGATCCGAAGAATTACGTCTACGCCATCAGTGACCAGAAGGAGCTTTTGGAGGCGGCAGCCCAGTGGTATGAGAGGCGCTACGGCGTGATCCTGAATCCGGAGACGGAGATCTGTTCGCTTTTGGGATCTCAGGAAGGACTGGCCCATATTGCGCTGTCTGTAGCCGATGAGGGAGATGTCGTTCTGGTTCCCGATCCCTGTTATCCTGTTTTTGCGGATGGTCCTCTTCTGGCGGGTGCCACCCTTTTTTATATGCCTCAGAGAAAGGAAAACGGATACATCATCGATGTGAGCGAGATTCCGGAAGAGACGGCAAAAAAGGCGAAACTCATGGTCATTTCCTACCCGAACAATCCGACCACGGTCATGGCGCCGGACTGCTTTTACGAGGAGGTCATTGCGTTTGCGAAAAAGTATGACATCATCGTTCTGCACGACAACGCATACAGCGAGCTGGTATTTGACGGGAAGACGTGCGGAAGCTTCCTTCATTTCCCAGGTGCGAAAGAGGTTGGCGTGGAATTTAACTCCCTGTCCAAGACCTACGGGCTGGCAGGCGCGAGAATCGGCTTCTGTGTGGGCAATGAAGAAGTGGTGAGCCACTTGAAGATGCTGAAATCCAATATGGATTACGGCATGTTCCTGCCTGTCCAGAAGGCGGCGGTCGCGGCGATTACGGGAGACCAGGCCTGTGTGGAGACCACGAGAAAGGCCTATGAGCGCAGGCGGGACGCCCTGTGTGACGGGATGACGGAGATCGGATGGAAGATGGACAAGCCGGAGGCCACCATGTTCGTGTGGGCGAAGATACCGGATAAATTTTCCGATTCCACCTCCTTTGCCATGGAACTGGCCGAAAAGGCAGGACTTCTGGTTACTCCGGGAAGCGCCTTCGGACCTTCCGGCGAGGGATATGTGAGGCTGGCCCTCGTCCAGGATGAGGACGTGCTTAAAAAAGCGGCGAGGCTGGTCGATGAAAGCGGTATGCTGCGATGACAGCGAAAAGGAGACAGTATCTCTGGAGTGCCGCGGCGGTGCTTTACGTGCTGTTTATTTTCTCCAATTCCATGAAGACGGCCGACCTCTCCTCCGCGGACAGCGGGGCGGTGCTTAAGCTGGTGCAGCAGGTTCTGACAGCGGGAGGCGTGGACAGTACCATCATTACGGAGCATGTGATCCGCAAGACGGCGCATTTTACGGAATACGCCGCGCTGGGAATACTGCTCTGCCTCTGTTTTCGGACGTTTGCCCTGTCACTGGACAGGCGCGTTCTGTCTCAGGTGCTTGTAAGCTTTCTGGTGCCGTTTACCGATGAGACGATACAGCTTTTTGTGGCCGGCCGGTCAGGACAGATCAGCGATGTCTGGCTGGACTGTGCGGGAGCGGCCTTCGGAACCGTGGTATTTATGGCAACTGGACGGATTTTAAGCAGGACGGGAGTAAAAAAACGTGATAAAAAATTATAAGATAGTTCTTCAGTATGACGGAAGCCGCTATGACGGCTGGCAGAAACAGGGCAATACGGGAAACACGCTTCAGGGTAAGCTGGAGGGGATTTTACTGAAACTCACCGGACGGCCGGTGGAGGTGCACGGATCGGGGCGGACAGACGCTGGAGTCCATGCTCTGGCCCAGACGGCTAATTTCCATGCAGATACCGGTATGACGGAAGACCAGATCAGGGCATACTTTAATCAGTACCTGCCGGAGGATATCGCCGTGCTCTCGGTGGAGACGGTGCCGGACAAGTTCCACAGCAGGTTGAATGCTGTGAAAAAGACGTATTTATACAGGATTGAGATGGGACCGAAGAAGGATGTATTCGAGCGAAAGTACTGTTATGGGCTCGGAAAGCCTCTGTCGGTGAAGCGGATGGAGGAAGCGGCGGCCTGTGTTCTGGGGGAACACGATTTCAAGAGCTTCTGCGGCAACAAAAAGATGAAAAAGTCCACAGTGAGGACGATTTCGGATATCACATTTGAAAAAGAAGGAACGAAACTGTTGATCCGCTATACGGGAAACGGTTTTTTATATCATATGGTCAGAATTCTCACGGGAACGCTGATCGAGATTGGGCTCGGAGAGCGCAGTCCACAGGAAATGAAGGAAATCCTGCTGAAACTGGACCGACAGGCAGCCGGCTTTACGGCGCCGCCGGAAGGTCTGTTTCTGGAGCGGGTTATGTATGAGGACAGGGAGTAACATGACAGATTTTTTAGTGAAGACTTTTGTTAAGGATTACGAGAATACGGGAGATATCGGCGTGAGAACGGAGTATGGCCTGATGGCCAGTACCGTGGGCATCTGCTGCAATGTGCTTTTATTTGCGGCAAAGCTGTTTATCGGACTGCTGATCAACAGCATTTCCGTCATGGCTGACGCATTTAACAACTTATCGGATGCGGCCTCCTCCATCATCGGCTTTATCGGCGTGAAGATGGCGGGCAAGCCGGCGGATGAGGACCATCCCTTCGGACACGGCCGGGTGGAGTATATTGCGGCGTTTATCGTGGCATTTATCGTCATCCAGGTGGGTTTTTCTCTGTTTAAGACGTCTCTTGGCAAGATTCTTCATCCGGAAGAGATGACGTTTAAGTATATTTCCATAGTCATTCTTCTCATGTCCATCTGCGTGAAGCTGTGGATGGGAATGTTTAACAGAAAGCTGGGAAAGAGGATCCATTCCTCTGTCATGATGGCGACCGCGGCGGATTCCATGGGCGATGTAGGCACAACCTCAGCGACCATACTGTCCATTCTGGTTTACGGAATCTGGGGGCTCAATATCGATGGAATCGTGGGTCTTATCGTGTCGCTTATCGTCATGTGGGCAGGTGTCGGGATTGCCAGGGACACTTTGGCGCCCCTGATCGGAGAGCCTATCGATCCGAAGCTTTACCGGGAGATCACGGAATTTGTTGAAAGTTTTGACGGAATTGTGGGGAGTCACGATCTGATCGTACATAATTACGGGCCTTCCAGAAGCATGGCGTCGATCCATGCGGAGGTACCGAATGATGTAAGCATTGAAAAATCCCACGAAATCATCGATTATGTGGAGCGGGAGGCACAGCGCCGCTTCGGTATTTTCCTCGTGATCCATATGGATCCCATCGAGACGAAGGACTGCAGGGTAACGGAATTTAAGGAAATGGTGGAAGCTATCGTTGAGAGCATCGATTCCAAATGCAGTTTCCACGATTTTCGTATGGTTGAAGGTGAAAAACAGATCAATCTGATCTTCGATCTGGTCGTTCCCAGAGATTACGACAGGGCGGCGAGAGAACAGATCAGGACAGAGATAACAGAGAAGGTAGCAGAGCGGGATAGCAGGTGCTGTCTGGTCATGACGACAGAAAGCGGCTTTGGTGTGGAAGAATAAGGAAACAAAAAAATTTCCATAATATGCAATAAGAAGACAGCATCCTGCATTAACTTAGTAGAAAGGAAATCGACTCCATGTTGTTTATGGGTATGATGAGCCTTGATGGGCCGGAAGACTACGGCCGGTTAAGCGATGAGGTGCTCCTTAATAAGGTTGGAACGGGAGACCAGGAAGCGTTCAGACAATTATATCAGAATACAGACCGGTCAATTTACGGGTTTATCCTGTCTATTGTAAAGAATCCCCAGGATGCCGAAGAGATCATGCAGGAGACCTATATAAAGGTATGGACTTCCGCTGCGGGTTACAAGTCCCAGGGGAAGCCGCTGGCATGGATGTTTACCATAGCCAGGAATCTATGCTACATGAAGTTTCGCAATCAGAAGCATGAGTCCGATATCGCATTTGAGGATCTGGAAGGCGAAGAGACAGGGGAAGTATGCCCGGAGATTGAACAGGCGGCGGATAAGCTGGTTTTGGCCGCGGCGCTCAAGATCCTGAAAGAAGAGGAGAGGGAGATTGTCCTTCTGCACGCGACTGCCGGGATGAAGCACCGGGAGATCGCAGCTTCATTAGGTATGCCTTTGGCTACCGTCCTGTCTAAATATAACCGTGCGATGAAGAAATTAGAAAATTATCTGACGTAAAGATCAAGGAATAAAAAGAGAGGAGGAAGTGTTCATGTTTCACAAAACTGACAGACAACTGAACAGAGAACAGATAAAAGCGCATTTGAAGTCTGCGGTCATGGACCTGACTCCGAATGTATTGGATAAAATAGATTTGAGTGTGCCCCAGATGGCAGCCGAGGAGCTGCATGAAGATGCGGGAAGAGCCGTGAGTTCCATTACCGTGATGCGAAAGCGGATGCGCGTGGTTGCAGCTCTGGCCGCTGCGTGCCTCTGTATGGTGGCAGTCGCCGGAGGAACTTATACGTACCGCAACGGAAAAGTGGACTCCGTGATCGGCATCGATGTCAATCCCAGCGTGGAGCTGTCCGTGAACCGGAAGAACCGGGTGCTGGAGGCAGCGCCGCTGAACGAAGACGCGAAAGCCATTATGGAAGACATGAATCTAAAGGGTGTTGATCTTAATGTGGCGGTGAACGCGGTGATCGGTTCCATGGTGACCCATGGCTACCTGGATGATCTGGACAACGCCATTCTTGTAACAGTCTCCAACGACAGTGTCAGCAAGGCATCGGCCCTGCGGTCGTCGGTCGTGAATGATATTCAGAGTTCCCTGGAAGAAAATCAGGTGAAAGCCGTGGTATACGACCAGCAGGTCATCGAAGAGGATCATGTGAAGGCGCTGGCGGACGATTACGGAATATCCTATGGAAAAGCATATTTTTTGAAAGAACTGATCGATCAGAATCCTACTCTGACCATGGAGGACATGGAGAAGCTGGCTCCCCTGACCATGGAGGAGATTGCAAAGGAGATTACGGAGCGTTCCTATGCAGTAGGAGGCCACGCGGGTGTGAGCGAGGATATGACCACCACCGCCCAGACGACCACGCAGCCGGTCACGACAGTGCCCGTGACAACAGAGGCGACGACAGAGGAAACGACGACGGCGGAGGAATCCCAGACTGAGACGGGAAATCAGACGACAGCGGCTCCGGTTCCGCAGACGACAGCGCCGGCTCCCACCGATCTGCCGGTGATGACGACAGAAGCGCCGACGACGGAAGCACAGGTACCGGTCTCAGACGCGAAGATTAAGATCGATTACGTCGATTATGAGAATGGTGTGGTGACCGTTAATTTCAAGACAAAGGTAAAGTGGAAGAACCCTACCGTATCGGTAAAAGATGAGGGCGGAACCACGTATTCCGCCATGGTAGGCGATACGGACAGCTCCACCTGTGAGATCTACGTAAGCGGCCTGGAAGGCGGAACCTCATATACGTTCGTTCTCGGCGGAATATCTCCGAAGAACGGGAAGCAGACGACGGTAAAGGGAACCTTCGAGACTCCGGTAATCGGGGATGGCGATGCCAACGAGGAACCGGTAGTGCCGCCGGATACAGAAGAAACAAAAGAAACGGAAACACAGCCTCAGACGGAGGAATCGTCTGAGGCTTCTGCCACATCACCGGCCGAAACAGAATCTGTGCCGGAGACGGAGAGCACCCAGGCTACTGAGCCCCCGACGGAAGCACCGACCGAACCACAGACCCAACCGCCGGCTGCTGCGGCGTCTGCGGCATGACGCGAACCCTGTCATTTGCCGCACACGAAATATGGTTTAAGCTGTTTGATTTGAAGGAATAATAAAGAAAATAGAAAAAATATGGAAAAAGGGCTTGACGAGGAGAATATCGTATAGTATAATACAACCGTTGTGTTGATGGGCTATCGCCAAATGGTAAGGCAACGGACTCTGACTCCGTCATTTCAAGGTTCGAATCCTTGTAGCCCAGTATAAAAAGCTTTTAAGCATAAGATCTTTTGCTTAAAAGCTTTTTTTGTGATCGGAAAGTGATTCTATTACAAAAAAGCCTTCCGGCGCAGGCGTCCGGTTTGTCGGACTCTTTATTCTAGTCTGAACGTATATTTATCAACGGTTCCTGAATTCACTCGGCTGAATTCCCGTATAACTCTTAAATGCACGGCTGAAGTAGAAGCCGTCTTTATAGCCGACCAGCTCTCCGATCATCTGGATCTCCATATCAGGATTATTAAGGAGCAGCCGTTTGGCTTCGTTCATTCTCAGCTTCGTCAAATATTTGGACGGAGTTTCTCCCGTATATTTCTTGAATATTTTCCCCAAATACTCCGGCGTAAAACCGAATTTCTCGGCCAGCTCCTGAAAGGAGACATCGTGCTGATAATTTTCCTGAAGATATTTTTCCAAAAGCTCGCAGATGGACTTCTGATCCAGGGCGCTGTTCCTGGTCCGGTAGGTCTCCAGCTCCTCGGTCTCCGTCCCTATCGTGATCAGCAGCTTCTGAAGCGACTCGGAGAGCGCCTGCGCGGTCACCGGTTTTAACAGATAATCCCTGACTGCGAACTTGATGGCGGCCTGAGCGTATGAAAAGTCGTCATAGCCGCTGAGGATGATGATCTTCACTCCCGGATGATTCTTGTGCAGATACCGGGACAGCTCCAGGCCGTCGCACTGCGGCATGCGGATGTCCGTGATGACAAGGTCGGGACAGTCCTTTTCCACCTTTACGATGGCCTCCATTCCGTTGGCCGCCTCTCCGATCAGGGTAAGCGGCAGGTCCAGGGATGTGATCTTTTTTATTAAGTTTTTGCGTATCAGGCTTTCGTCCTCCACGACCAGATACTTATAATGGGGGATGCTGCTCATGGTATTCCTCCTTTGAATGGTATACAGGCCCTCCAAGGATAAAGATCGTCTTAAGCGGCAGTGTATTTTCGATTTCAAATACTGCCTTCTCTCCGTAAAGCAGTTTTAGCCGGAGATATACGTTCTTCAGACCCATGCCTCCGATCTGCATGGATTTCAACTCCTCATTGAGGTTTAAGTTCCGGTACAGGCGGAGCAGCTCCTGCTTCTTCTCATCTTTTAGATTGCCGCCGTTGTCCTGGATTCTCAGCAGCCAGCGGTCGTGTTCGGTGGAAGCGGAGATGGTGAGCTCCCAGGGCGGCTGTTTGTCGAAGGCGTATTTGAAGGCGTTTTCCACCAACGGCTGGATGATCAATTTGGGAATGCAGATGTTTTCGGCCTCTTCCTCAATGGCAAAGGTGTAATGAAATTCCTCGGTATAACGCATCTGCATGATCTCTAAGTACCGTTTGGTGTAGAAGATCTCCTCTTTTAACGGAACGATCATCTCGCTGGAGGAGGAGATATACCGGAAATAATCGCACAGGGCCTGGCACATCTGAATGATGTCCTCATTCATCTCCTCCTCGGCCATGACGCTGATATTCGTCAGGCTGTTGTAGAGAAAATGCGGATTGATCAGCGACTGTGTGGCCTGCAGCTTGGCTCTCGTCTCCTCGCTCTGGGATAAGAGCACTTCCTGGGAGGTGCTGCGGAGCTTCTCATACATGCTGCGGATGGATTCGCAAAGCATGGAAAGCTCTGTGATATTGCTGTCCGCGGAAGTCAGATTCACCTTGTTCTCGTCCAGCACCCGGTTGATGGTGATCTTGCCGGTGGCCGCCGTCAGCTTCCGAAGCGGTGCGGTCAGCCGTTCTGAGATGTAGAAACAGATCAGCAGGGTGAGTAAAATGGAGAATATGCCGATCAGGGCGAACATCACCCGGAAGGTGTTAAGAGGCTCGTAGATGGCCGCCTTCGGCTTCGTTAAGATCACGGTCCAGTTATAGTCCGGTGTGGTCCGGTATGTAAAGAGAAGGTTCTCGCCCGAGTCGGTTTTTAAAAGCCTGCCGGTATTTTCCGGAAGGCCTCTGCGCTCGATCAGCCCGTAGTAATCGGGCACAACTTTCGTATCATTGTAGGGGTAGACCAGCTCTTTTCTGGAATTGTAAATGTAGACGCGGCTGTCAGGGTTCTGGTTTTCCAGCTGGGTTGCCAGGGAGAAGATGGTATCGCAGTCCTGTATGACCTCGACGATGCCCTCCGGCTGTCCCGCGGTGTCGAGAAACAGACGCACCAGGGATATGAACTTCTGAGAATCCTTATTGCCGCCCCTTGCGGGTAAATCCTTCTGCACTTCCGGGTTGCTGATATACATGTGGCCGTTTTGCGCCATGGTCTCCTCGTACCAGGGAAGCGATTCCAAGTCTACGGAAGAGAGCAGCAGCCAGTATCCGGCCACGGAACCGTCCATGGTGTAGATCCGGACATCGGAGGCCGACTGATAGGCGCCGATGATCGCGGTGACAATATCGTGGATGGCCAGAGCCTTCTCACGGGAGGCCGCCAGACGGCGCGGGTCCGTTCCGTTCCTCCGATAGGAGGCTGAGAACTCTTTGAAATTGGACTTTACCGCGTTGGAGTATACGATATTCATGGAAATGGTCGATATGTTGTTTAACTGGGTTTCCACAGAATCTTCTACAGAGGCGCACATGTTTTCTAAATCTTTTCTCGCTTCTTCCAGAGCATTTTTCCTGTAATGCGTGTAGGTGAAAAAGAAAAAAATCCCCAGCAGAAGCAGGATGAACAGGCCATATATGACAAAAAGATACATCTTTTGGGAATAATGCTTTGTCGTCTTTTTGATAAGAACGCCACCTCCCTTCGTGAGTGCTATTATACATTGTAGTTCAAAAAAATGCAAATGGTAGTTCGGAATTGTCTATTTTGTAAAAATGACTCTTGTGTTATGATGAATTTACGCTAAAGGAAACGTATTTTATCGATAAAATATAGACACAAAAGACAAGTGTGGAAAAAGAGTGAGAATCAGTTGAGAAAAGGAGAACAGATATGAAAAAGATGATAAAGAGAGCATTAAGCCTTTCTATGGCGGCGGTCATGGCGGCGGCAGTGGTGACGGGCTGTGGATCAGACAGCAATACAGGCGCGGCAAAGGATGGGAAGAAGAGCGTAACCCTGACCTTCGGCAGCCACCAGAGCGGTCTTCCGACATCGGGAATCGTCCAGGATTTAGCGAAGGAATTCGAAGCCGAGACCGGAATCAAAATCGACTTCCAGATTTCCCCCGACGCCCAGTGGAGAGACTTAATTAAGGTGAAGCTGGATTCCGGAGAGGCGCCGGATATCATCTGTGTGGATACGCCTGTCGGTCTGACCTCCAGCATTCATATGGACCAGTACAGTGTAGAACTGACCGGACAGGAGTGGGTGAGCCGCATGGAAGACAGTGCCCGTTCGGCTGTCTCCGTAGATGACAAGGTATACGGCATTACCTTCCCGGGAGCGAAGATGTATTTCTATCTGTATAACAAAGACATATTCAGCAGGCTTGGGCTGGAAGCGCCTGTTACATACGAAGAATTCAGGACGGTCTGCCAGACCATTCAGGATTCCGAAACGACACCGATCTATGAGGCCACCACAAACGGCTGGCATCAGGTACTGCCCCTGTTTGAGACCGGAGGATTATGGCTGGCCGATGATCCCGAGATCTACAATAAGTTAAATGCGAATGAAGTGGATTTAGACTCTATTCCTCATTTACTGAACATCATCACAGAATTAGACGAGTGTGCAAAAGCCGGATACTTCGGAGATGACTACTTAAGCAACGCATGGGAGAATGCAAAAGAGGCCATAGCCACGGAGCGGTGCGCCATGACCATTGCCGAGCTGGGATTCCGCGGTGAGATCGAAGCCGATTATCCGGACTTCAAGGCGACAGAGAAGCTGGGGGCGTTCGTTATGCCGTGGGATGACAATAAAGCAGTCGGCGTCAATCCTGCCAGCAATGCCTACTTTATCAACAAGGACAGCAAATACGTGGAAGAGGCAAAACAGTTCTTCGAGTTCCTGGCGAAACCGGGAAACCTTCAAAAGCGTCTCGACGGACAGCCGGAATTAAGCGCGCTCTGCTGGCCGGAGATTAAGAGCAAATACTCCGATGAGGACCAGAAGTTCTTAGATTCCCTCACAAAAGCCAACGTGGTCCAGACTTCTGTGAACTACATCGACAGCCAGTGGATGGATGTTGGAAAAGATTTGGAGGCAATGTATACCGGAGCCATGACGCCCCAGGATGTGCTGGATACGATCATGAGACGGCGTACCGAACAGGCGGAGCTGCAGAAGGACCCGGGCTGGGTAAAATAACGGCGGCGGAAAGGAGGTACAGTCATGAGCAGAAACAAATTATATCCCTGGTACTTTGCCAGCGGCGCGGCGATCCTCTTTTTCCTGCTGTGCTTCCTTCCGGGTCTGCTGGGTATCGCATATTCGTTTACAGACTGGAACAATTTCAGCGATGAGATCAATTTTGTCGGCTTTACCAACTATAAAAAGATCTTTCAGGGCAATTCCGAGTACTTAAAATATATCGGCAACACCGTGCTGTTCACGGTTGTTACCACGGTCATGAAGACGGTTGTCGGCCTTGCGCTGGCCCTTCTTCTGACCCAGAAGTTTATTAAATGCAAGAATTTCCAGCGCATGATCATCTTGTCCCCACAGGTCATGTCGTATCTGGT
>NZ_JBKVCZ010000172.1:0-12711 GCF_046966825.1 Hungatella sp.
GTGGATGGACGGCCACTATGCCGGACTGACCGAATACGATTCCAATGTCCAGGAAATCGCTGATTCCTTAGATGAAGGCCAGGAACTGGTGCTTGGAGACTACCCGACCGATCTTGGACCCAATCCTGCCGGCATGAGCAAGGTTTCCCAGGGCTTCGCCATCACAGAGACCTCCGAACACAAGGAAGAGGCCGCCTTACTTCTGGAATACATCACTTCCAACGAAAACGGCGTAAAATTAATGGGAACCGAGCGCGGCACCGTGTGCAATACGGCGGCAAAGAAGATCCTGGAGGATGCGGATATCTTAGGCGGTCAGACTCTGGAAGGCAACCAGAAGGTGCTTGAGTTCTGTCACTATACCTTTGATCCGAACTTCGAAAACTCCGCGCTAAAGGAACGTACCGGCGCTTATTACGAAGTATTTGACAACTTAAGCGCGGGAGCAGATCCGGCGGAGATGGCACAGTATTTAATCGATTCCATCAATGACGTTAATGCGGCTAACCCATACTAATTAGAGTGATCGGATATAACAAAAGGGACGCTGCCGGGGCGGCGTTCCTTTTTGTATTCAACTAAAAAAGGAGAAGTCAATTTATGAATTTGATGTTATTTTTCAAAGAATACATGAAAAATTACGAGGGGCTTGACGATTATCTGGTGGAAATCGACGGCCAGTCCATGTATGAATGGAACTATGAGGACGGCTGCTTATTTGTCGGCGCCTCCCGTCTTTACAAGCTGACAGGAGACCGTGAATATCTGGATTTTATCGTTAAGATGGTGAGTCCCTATATTGAAGAGGATGGAGCCATAAAGAGCTATCACCGTGAAGAATACAATCTGGATTTTATCAACGCAGGGAAAATTTTCTATTTCCTATATGATGAGACGGGAGAGGAGCGGTACAGGAAGGCGTGCGATACCCTGATGACCCAGCTGATCTACCAGCCCCGCCTGACTACAGGAAACTTCTGGCATAAGCTGATCTATCCATTTCAGGTCTGGCTGGACGGCCTTTATATGGGACAGCCGTTTTATATGGAATATGAAAACCGTTTTAACGAGAGGAAGAATTACAGCGATATCATGAATCAGTTCAGCCAGGCAAGGAAGCTTCTGTACGATGAGAAAACCGGCCTGTATTACCACGCTTACGACGAGTACAAGGACAGAAAATGGGCCGATCCCGTAACTGGGCTTTCCCCGAACTTCTGGCTCCGCTCCATCGGCTGGTATCTAATGGCTCTCGTTGACTGCTACGAGCTGGCCTCGGAGGAGATCTATGAGGTAAAAGCCAGGTTTGGCGAGCTTTTAAGAGAAGCGGTTCACGGAATCTTAACGTATCAGGATCAGGAGAGCAGGCTTTTCTACCAGCTTCCGGCACTTCCGGAGCAGGAGGGGAATTACCTGGAAACCTCCGGATCACTCATGGTGGCTTACGCGGTCTTAAAAGGCTGCCGCCTGGGGGCGCTTCTGGAAGAAAAGTATGCCACAAGGGGAAGAGAAATCTATGATGCTGTTCTGGAGCAGAAAATATACCAGGCAGACGACGGCGCATACCATTTATCCGGCACATGCGCAGTGGCAGGCCTTGGACCGCGCACGGAGCGGGATGGAAGCATTGCCTACTACTTGTCTGAACCGGTAGTCGATGATGATGTAAAGGCCATGGGGGTACTTATGATGGTAACGGCCGAACTGATGAAAATGGAATGATAGGAGTGAGAGTATGGAAGCACAGCCCGCAAAGACACGAAACTGGAAGAATTTTTACCGCAAATACAGGGGATTTTTCTACATCCTGCCGTGGATCATCGGATTCATGATTTTTAAATTTTATCCATTTATCATGTCCCTGTTTTACAGCTTTACTAACTACAGCTTATTTAAGCCGGGAACGGAATTCGTTGGTCTCGACAACTACTTAAGTATATTTCATACGAAGAAATACATAAAGGCATTTAAGGTTACGTTTCAATATGCGTTTCTTACGGTGCCGCTGAAACTGGCATTTTCCCTGTTCATCGCATATATCTTGAATTTTAAGCTGAAATTCGTCAAAATGTTCCGGACCATCTACTATATCCCTTCTATCCTAGGAGGTTCCGTGGCGATCGCGGTCGTGTGGAAGTTCATTTTCCAGGGAGACGGTTTGATTAACCAGTTTATCCAGATGTTTGGCGGTGAAAAGATTAATTTCCTCGGCAGCACGCACTATGCGCTCTTCGTCATCTGTCTGCTTCGTGTATGGCAGTTCGGTTCCGCCATGGTGATCTTTCTCGCCGCGTTAAAGGGCGTTCCGCAGGAGCTTTACGAGGCCGCCTCCATCGACGGAGCCGGCAAATGGAGACAGTTTTTCTCCGTCACAGTACCGCTTATTACGCCGGTTATTTTCTATAACCTGATCACACAGCTCTGTGAGGCATTCCAGGAGTTCAACAGCGCATTTATCATCACGAAGGGCGGACCGCTGGGATCGACGACGCTGATCTCCCTGTTGATTTACCAGAATGCATTCCGTACGTATGAGATGGGGCTTGCCAGTGCAATGGCGTGGCTGCTGTTTATCATCATCTGTACTCTGACCGTGGTCTCCTTTGCCAGCCAGAAGTACTGGGTGTATTACTCGGATGATGAGAGATAAAGGGGGACGATTGAGATGAGTAAGAAAACAAGAGAACAGGTCAGTACCGTGGTTCGCTATACCGTTCTGATCCTGGTAGGCTTCGTCATGTTTTACCCTATGCTCTGGATGGTGGGCGCATCGTTTAAGGCGAGCAACAATGAGATTTATTCAACCATCAGCTTTCTTCCGAAGAGTCCGTCGTTTCAGGCTTACATTGACGGTTGGACCGCGACAGGCAATCCATACAGTCTTTATCTGATCAATACCTTTAAGATTGTCATACCGAAGGTGGTCGGAGCGGTGGTGGCCAGCGTCGTTACGGCGTACGGATTTTCCCGTTTCGAGTTTCCGGGAAAGACTTTCTGGTTCTCCATCCTGCTGGCGACGCTGTTCCTGCCGCAGGTAGTGCTTAACATACCCCAGTTCCTCTTATTCCGTACATGGGGCTGGACGAATTCCTATCTGCCGCTGGTGGTTCCGGCCTTCTTCGGAGCCGAGCCGTACTTCATCTTCATGCTGGTTCAGTTCATGCGGTCTGTATCGCGGGAACTGGAGGAAGCGGCGGAGATCGACGGCTGCAATTCCTTCGAACGGCTGGTCTACATCGTGGTGCCCATGGTGAAGCCAACCATCGTTTCGGTGGCGCTGTTTCAGTTCATGTGGGCGTTTAACGACTTCCAGGGGCCGCTAATCTATATCGACAGTGTAAAGAAGTATCCGACCTCCCTGGGCCTCCGTCTCTTGACGGATGCGGAGACAGGCTTTGAGTGGAATAAGGTTCTGGCGCTGTCAGTCATCACCCTGCTTCCGTCTCTGATCGTATTCTTCCTGGCACAGGATCAGTTCGTGGACGGCATTGCGGCAGGCGGTGTAAAGGGGTAAGAAAATGAAAGCAAACGTGATTTTTAAGACTTCCCGGAAGTTCCTTCTCGAATGGGAGGACTTCGGAGTCTTCTATACAGAAAAAGAGTATGAAGTATGGCTGGATGACCGGTTCGTCTTAACAGGCAGCCGCGTCATCCAGACCGTGTCGGGCCTGACGCCCGACACGGAGTACCACGTATCCCTGCGGTGCGGCGGAGAGATTTATGCGGAGTTTTCAGTCCGTACCGACTATGAGTTTGTGACGCTGAACGTGCGGCACTTTGGAGCAAAGGGCGACGGAATCCATGACGACACACTTGCCATCCAGGCGGCGATTGCCTCCTGCCCGAAAGACGGGCGAGTGTTTATCCCGGAGGGAACGTACCTCGTAACCAGCCTGTTTTTAAAGAGTGACTTCACGCTGGATATCGGGAAGAACGCCGTGCTCCTGGGCCATGCAGAGCGGGAGCGGTTCGGCGTGCTTCCCGGTATGATTCAGAGCTACGACGAGACAGCGGAGTATAATCTCGGATCCTGGGAGGGAAATCCCCTCGATATCTTTACCAGCATGATTACGGGAATCCATGTCTCAAATGTGGTGATCACCGGAGAGGGAATCCTGGATGGCAATGCCACCTTCCAGGACTGGTGGGAGGACGACAGGGCGAAAATCATCGCATTCCGGCCCCGTATGGTATTTTTGAACCACTGCGATCACGTGGTGCTTCATGGGGTAACCGTACAGAACAGCCCTTCCTGGAATATCCATCCCTATTTCTCAGATGATCTCCGTTTCCTGGATTTGACCATCTTAAATCCCTGGGATTCCCCGAATACAGACGGCATGGACCCGGAATCGGTGAATGGTCTGGAAATCGCCGGCATCTATTTTTCCCTGGGGGACGACTGCATTGCACTTAAGTCCGGAAAGTATTATATGGGCCATAAATACAAAGTGCCGTCACAGAACATCGAGGTGCGCCAGTGCTGCATGAACAACGGTCACGGCGCGGTGACTATCGGAAGCGAGATGGCAGCGGGCGTGAAACACGTCCATGTGAAGGACTGTCTGTTCCTGCACACCGACCGGGGACTGCGGATCAAGACGCGACGGGGAAGAGGAAAAGACGCCGTCGTCGAAGACATCTGTTTTGAAAATATCCGCATGGACCATGTACTGACGCCCTTTGTCCTGAATTCCTACTACAACTGCTGTGATCCCGACTGCCATTCGGATTATGTGAAATGCAAGTCACCGCTACCGGCAGACGAGCGGACCCCATCGGTGAAGCAGATGATTTTCCGAAACATTGAGGCGCATAACTGCCACGTGGCCGGAGCATTTATATACGGACTGCCGGAGAGGAAGGTGGATTACGTGGAGTTTGACCATGTGACCATTGATTACGATGAGAACCCGGAACCGGATGAGCCGGCCATGATGGATGACATCCAACTGACTGCAAAAATGGGCCTCTACATCAACAATGTACAGGAACTGGTTCTGAACGACGTCTTCATAAGCGGATGCGACGGGGAACCGCTGCTTTTGGAGAATATCGATAAAATAACCGGAAATTCAGGCTTCACCACGGAAGGAGAACAGACATGAGCATGACGATTGCCGCTACGGCAAGTATATCCGCAGGCGGGGATGATCCCATCCTGTTTCGGGGGCCGTTTGAAGAGACGATTCCCCAGATGGCCGCGCTGGGATACCGTGCCGTGGAACTTCACATTTACGACTCGGATGAGATCGACCGGAAACAGTTATACCGGCTTTTGGAGGAGAACCACGTGGTCCTCACCTCCATCGGTACAGGCTCTGCCTACGAGAGGGACGGAATCTGTCTCGGCAGCGGGGATCCTGAGAAACGGGCTGCGGCTATCCGCCGCCTGACCGGACACATGGTGACAGCCTCTCCATTTCATGGTATAGTTATCATTGGTCTCATCGCGGGAAGGTTTTCCGACTGCGGTCAGGATGGAGAAGCATTTAAAAGAAATCTGACAGAGAGCTTAAAGCTCTGTGCGAAAGAAGCAGAGGTTCACGGCGTAACCTTAGGCTTCGAGGTGATGAACCGGTTCGAGAGCGATTATGGAACCACGATCAGGGAGGCATTAGAGCTTCTTCGCGCGGTCCGCTCTGACCGGCTGAAGCTTCACCTGGATACGGTACACTTAAATATCGAGGAAGATGATATCGGGAAAGCCATTGAAAGCGCCGGCGCCGCCATCGGCCATGTCCATGTGGCGGATAATAACCGCTGGTATCCGGGGCATGCGCACTATAATTTTGCGGAAACACTGGCAGCCTTAAGCCGTGTGGGTTACAACGGCGCGCTGGCACTGGAAATCACGAATGATCCGGATACGGAAACAGCCGCCAAAAACAGCCTCTCCTACTTGAACGCAATTCTTGAGACACTATAAAAAACGAGGGATAGTTCCCTCCGGGAGGTTTTATCTTGCTGTTAAAGAAGTTTTTCAAGTTCGTAATTCCATCGATTGTATCCATGTGGATCTTTGCGCTGTATACCATGGTGGACGGGATGTTTGTGGCATGGGGAGTCGGTGAGCGCGCGCTGGCATCGGTGAATCTTTCCATGCCCTATGTGATCTGCATTTTTTCCATCGGCCTGCTGATGGCGACGGGGACCTCCACGCTGATTTCCATTGCGCTGGGACAGAAGAAGGAAGAGGAGGCGAGCAGCCTGTTCTCCATGAATCTGGTCGTCTTAACCATCGTCTCCCTTGTGGTGACCGTGCTCACGTTTCTGTTTCTGGAGCCTCTCGCCGTGTTTCTCGGCGCCTCGCCGGACAACCTGGCGTACGTAAAGAGTTACGTGGGAACCATCGGGGCCTTTGCCGTATTTTTTATCCTGTCCTATAATATGGAGGCGCTGGTGAAAACGGATGGAACGCCTGTCGTTTCGACGATCGGTGTCATGGTGTGCGGACTGACCAATGTCATTCTGGATTATGTCTTTGTCATGGTATTTCACTGGGGCGTCTGGGGAGCGGCATTCGCGACCGGACTGGCTCAGGTCGCCTCCACAATCATATTCTTTACATATTTTGCACGTTTTCGGAAGAAGCTCTGTTTCCGCAGATTCAAGTGGAATCCGGGCGTTTATAAAAAGATCATTCCCCTCGGCCTGGCTAATGGATTCACGGAGCTTTCGGGCGGTCTTGTGGTGTTCCTTTTCAATCAGATCATTCTTCGCGTAATCGGGGAGAGCGGTATCGTCAGCTATACGGTCATTTCCTATATCAATACCCTGGTGCTGAACACCATGGCGGGGATTGCCCAGGGGATGCAGCCGGTTACCAGCTACCATTACGGCGCCAGAGAATCCGGTCAGTGCCGGAAGCTCTTAAAGTATTCGCTCCTGATGGAGGTGATCGTGTCGGTCGTCTATGTATTTGTCCTGGAACTGTTTCCGCAGATCTTTGTCGGCGCGTTTCTGGACCGGGGGGACGGCGAACTGTTTGCCTATACCATGAGGGCGCTGCGCCTCTATTCGCTGTCGTTTTTGTTTCTTGGATTTAATGTGGTATCGGCCGGTTACTTTACCGCCGTGGAGCGTCCCTGGCAGTCCTTTGCCGTGTCGGCGGGAAGAGGTCTGTTCTTCCTGGCGGCGGCTCTTGGCGTCATGGTCGTTCTCCTGGGAGAGAACGGAATCTGGCTTTCGCCGGTCGTCTCGGAATTTGTCTGCGCCATCCTGGCGGCAGTATTTTTCCTTCATAAAAAAGCCGGTCCTGTGAAATAAGGAAGTAACGAGATTTTGTTGACATTACTTCGATATCGAAGTATTATAAAAGAAAAACATTCGATATCGAAGTAAATCGGGAAAGAGAGGCCGGACCATGATCTATGAGGGCGAGGAAAAATTAAAAAGACAGGCGGAAAACGGATTTCCAAAAGGGATTACGAAGATCTGTGACCGTGTATATTTTGCTTTGGGATATGGCGGGAGCACGTGTACACTTGTGATAGGAGAGGAGTCCTGCATCCTGGTGGATACGTTAAACGGCGTCGCACCGGCCAGGGAAGTCAGGAAAGAGTTTGAGAAGCTGACGGATAAGCCTGTCCGGACGATCATTTACACGCACTATTTTCATTTCGACCACACCTCGGGCGCATCGGTATTCGCAGGCCCCGATACGCGGATTATCGGGAGGAAGCCGACGTATCCCCAGTATGGAAGGACCGGCCTGATCAAGGACATCTGCGGCGTGCGCGGGGCGAGACAGTTCGGCGTCGGCTTGACGCCGGAGGAAAACATCTGTGTGGGAATCGGGCCGAGAAATGAAATCAACGGGGAAAAAGGAAGTCTTCCATGCAGGGAGTTCTTCGAGGAGGAGCTGCTGGAGCTGGAAATCGACGGTACGAAGGTCGTACTCGCGGCCGCTCCCGGGGAGACGGACGATCAGATCTTTGTCTGGTTCCCTCAGCACCGCGTTCTCTGCTGCGGTGACAATAGTTGAATCCTGGCCTAATTTATACGCCATCCGCGGCGGCCAGTACCGGGATATCAGCGGCTGGATCGATTCCCTGGATAAGATGAGGGAGTACAGGGCCGAGTATCTGCTTCCCGGCCACACCAGAGCCGTGATTGGAAGCGCGGAGGTGGAGACGACGCTTAAAAATTACCGGGATGCGCTGGAATACGTGCTAACAGAGACGCTTCACGGCATGAACGAGGGCCGGACGCCGGATGAACTGGCTGACAGCGTCCGCCTTCCCGAGCACCTGGCATCACTTCCCTATTTACAGGAGTACTACGGAACCGTGGAGTGGTCAGTCCGGTCCATTTATACCGGTTATCTGGGGTGGTTTGACGGAAATCCAACGAAGCTGGGTCATATGAACACGAAGGTACGGGCAGAAAAGACCGTTGCGATGATGGGAGGCGCCGGTCAGGTGCTGGCTGAGGGAAAGGCCGCTCTGGAGCGCAGAGAGGCGCAGTGGGCCGCAGAGCTGTGTGATCTCCTGTTAGACTGCGGCCAGGAGATGGAAGCGGCTTCCGGTCTCAAGGCCGATGCGCTGACCGAGCTTGGCCGGAGGCAGACGAGCGCCAATGCCCGCCACTATTATCTGGCGTGCGCCAGACAGTTAAGAGGAAACGGCGAGACCCTTAAGCTGAACGGCGCCATGCTGGATGTGGGAAAGAAACAGAGGGAAGCGTAATGATCGACAATACCTTTACACTGATCAGCCGCATAGACGGGGAGATACGCCGTTTTATCACGGAAGAACTGGCGAAGGAAGGCATCACAGATATTGTGCCTTCCCACGGTGCTATTATCGTAGAGTTGATGAAGCATGGACAGCTGCCCATGAACGAGCTGGCGCGCCACATTGACAGGACGCCTCAGACGGTTACCAGCCTCGTAAAGAAGCTGGTGAAATCTGGTTATGTGGAGACCGGAAAGGCCCCGGAGGACAACCGGGTGACCATGGCCGCCCTGACGGACCCGGGCGCACGTTTGGCGGCCACACTTTGCAGGATCTCTGAAGAGATCTATGAGCTTCAATATCAGGGGATACCGGGGGATGAGATCGTTGTTCTGCGCAGCGCGTTAGCGAGGATGCATGCGAACTTCGCAGAAAATGGCTTCAATGATACGGAAAGCATGGGCTGACACAGTCCCATCATAAAATCTCCCGGATTTCCATAGACCAGACAGGGCCGCCGTACATGTAGGACTCCGTAAGAGTCACCGTGTGCAGGCGGCCTTCGAGCTTCACGGTGGCAGGAATGTCCTTCTTTACGTATTCCAGTGTAACAGAGCTTTTCCGGCAGTAGGTTTCCAGAAGATCGAAGAACGCTTCCGGGGAGCGCGGCTTTTCGTCCAGATCGATGATGAGCGTCCTTCCCGCAGCGCTGCTGTTCAAGTCCTTAGCCACCTTCTTCAAATAACGGTATTCTGCCTCCTTAAGCAGCAGAAGAACCGCGGCGCTGGTCAGCAGCATGGCGCGCACAAACGATGGGAGACGCCATGTCAGAAAAGAGAGGAAGAACAGGAGGAGATAGCACCAGGACACGGCGGCCGCTCCCCGAAACCATGCCGAATCCAGCTGCGGTGTAAAGCCTTGGATGAGCTGCAGAAGACATCCGGCTGCCAGGTAAGAAAGAAGGATTACGAGGAGCAGTGACCAGAATGTCTCAAGTCCCTCCGGAGCCGCCAGGCGCAGCGTTACAAGTGAGCTGATAAACATCATCATCCCCAGAAGACTCCCGTTCTTCAGAATCTCTGTAAGACCTTCTTCCTGAATAAAATTACAGTTGAATCGATGTTCTTTCTTTTGATTTTCTTTCATTTCGCACCTCCATGATCTGACTGCGCACGTCCTTTAAGTATTTCCGTGAAATATAGACGACGGAAGAATCTGTAAATGCCGCCGCCATCAGGCCGTTCACCATCGGTTTATAGGTTTTTACGTGATCCATATTCATGATGACGGATTTTGAGATCCGTATGAAGCTGGAAGGGAGAAGATGCTCCAGCTCATACAGTCTCTTCCTTACTTCCAATGTTCCATGAGCCGTGTGCACCAGTTGTTTTTCCTGTACCGTCTCGATATAATCGATCTCACTGCTGGGAATCCTCTCGATTTTCTCTCCGCAAAAGCACGTCAGGATGACACTGCGAAACTCTTCCTGCTCCACGTATTCTGCCAGGCGCAAAACCGCCTGGTCCCTGCGGTGCACATATAGATCCGCGTGCTCCGGTTCCTCCTGTGGGATTTCTCTGATCAACGTTTTCATGTCTGCCGCCTCCTGCCTTCTGTTCTCTAATCTCTTACCATGCGCACAGCGGTCGCCGGTTCATCTGGTTTTATTATAAGGTACGCTTGCGAAAATATCCACGCTTTTCCGGTAAGTGGCCGTCACGGCAGGGTAAGTGGAATGTTTTCTGTGAAAAGCGGGTATATTTTCGTAAAAAGGGGTTTTTTTAACTGGAAATATCTGCTATGATGAGAGACAGGGAAAGAAGAAGGACCGTTATAAGGAACTCTTATTTCTTAAATTTAATATTGATTTATAGAATAATATTTAGTATATTATGTAATAGGTTATCTTAGGCCAGACTTGAAAGGGGAATTGTGATGATAAAAGTAGCTGTAGATGCCATGGGCGGCGATTATGCACCGGCTGAGATGGTAGCAGGTGCCGTGCAGGCGGTGAACGCGAACAGGGAGATCTCCGTTCTCCTGGTAGGGCAGGAACCGGCAGTAGCTGAGGAGCTGAAAAAGCATAACTTTCCGGCGGAACAGATACAGATTGTTCCTGCAACAGAGATAATCGAGACGGAAGAACCTCCGGTGAATGCCATACGAAAGAAAAAAGACTCTTCCATTGTGGTTGGCATGAATCTGGTGAAAAAGAAGGAAGCGGATGCCTTCGTTTCAGCCGGCAGTTCCGGCGCCATATTAGTTGGCGGTCAGGTCATTGTCGGAAGAATCAAGGGCGTGGAAAGACCTCCGCTTGCGCCGTTAATCCCCACTGAAAAGGGCGCGTCTCTGCTGATTGACTGCGGTGCCAATGTCGATGCCAGGGCTTCCCATCTGGTACAGTTTGCACGCATGGGCTCCATCTACATGGAACATGTGATGGGAGTGAAGAACCCACGGGTCGCCATCGTCAATATCGGGGCAGAGGAAGAGAAAGGAAACGCACTTGTTAAGGAGACGTTTCCGCTTCTCAAGGAATGCAGGGACATGAACTTCATCGGAAGCATTGAGGCGAGGGAGATTCCGCATGGCGGCGCAGATGTTATCGTATGCGAGGCATTTGTAGGCAACGTAATCCTGAAGCTTTACGAAGGAGTAGGTGCCACTCTGATCAGTAAGGTCAAGAGCGGCATGATGGTGAACTTAAGAAGTAAGATTGGAGCACTGCTTGTAAAACCAGCGCTTAAGGAGACACTGAAATCCTTTGATTCGTCTCAGTACGGAGGAGCACCGCTTCTCGGTCTGAACGGTCTGGTGGTGAAAACCCACGGGAATTCCAAGGCAAAGGAAGTGTGTAATTCCATTCTTCAATGCGTGACCTTTAAAGAACAGGGGATTAATGATAAGATAAGAGAGAGCCTGACTGCTGAAAATCAGGAAAATAAAGAATAGGAGAGAGGAAGGGAAAAGATGGAATTTGAAAAGTTACAGAATATTGTCGCAGAGGTACTTAACGTTGAACCGGAGGAGGTAACCATGGCTTCTACATTCGTAGATGACTTAGGTGCAGATTCCCTGGATGTATTCCAGATCATCATGGGTATCGAAGAAGAATTCGATATCGAGATACCGTCCGAGGTAGCGGAGAAGATCGCTACAGTCGGTGATGCGGTAGAACAGATTAAGAACGCGCTGAATTAATAGATGTGGGTGTTGCAGGGCGGCATTATGCCGCCTGTCCGCAACACCTTCTTTCATAGTAAAGGAAAGAGGACTGCAATGAACAAAAAACTGAATGAGCTGGAAGGGCGGATTGGCTACCGTTTTTCGGACAGGCAGCTGCTTACAAGGGCCATGACCCACAGCTCCTACGCCAACGAACACCGCTTAAACAAGCTGGAATGCAATGAGCGGCTGGAATTTTTAGGTGATTCCGTGCTGGAGGTCGTTTCCAGCGATTTTTTATATCACAAATATCCGGATAAGCCGGAAGGGGATTTGACGAAAATCCGCGCCAGCATCGTATGCGAACCGACGCTCGCCTACTGCGCCGAGGACATTGAATTAGGAAATTACTTACTGCTGGGAAAGGGAGAAGAGGCGACCGGCGGACGCGGAAGGGCCTCAGTCGTATCGGACGCCATGGAAGCGCTCATCGGCGCCATATATCTGGACGGTGGTTTTGCTAATGCAAAAGAGTTTATCCTTCGATTTATCATGAACGACATCGAGCATAAACAGCTCTTTTTTGATAGCAAGACTATCTTGCAGGAGATCGTACAGAGTCAGACGGAAAAACCGCTTGCCTATGAACTGCTGCGGGAAGAAGGGCCCGATCACAATAAAATCTTTGAGTCCCGGGCTCTCATTGGAGAGGAAGAGATCGGCCGGGGGACCGGAAGGACGAAAAAGGCTGCGGAAGCAGTAGCCGCCTATCACGGAATTTTAAAGCTTAAGAAAATGGAAAAGGAAAGGCAGGCATAGACGTCTGCCAACATAAAGTATGTATTTAAAAAGCATTGAGATACAGGGC
>NZ_JBKVCZ010000173.1:0-11948 GCF_046966825.1 Hungatella sp.
GAAGTCTCACGACCTCAGCGATTTTTCTTTTAGGGGAGTTTTTTTACAGCCCCTCTGATGGTGCTTAATACATACTTTGATAACAGCCTCACGAATGATCAAGGACCGGTTTCCCTGATAAATAAATGGAAAACATAATCGACAGCATTTTGTTTTCTACCGTGTCCGTCCGGGATGTCATGACTACGGGCACTTTTGTTCCCATGATGACTGCGGCGGTATCCATTTTGGCAAAGAAAATAAGTGATTTAAAAACACAGTTTGCTACCTGCAGATTTGGAAATACCAAAATGTCAGCGTGGCCCGCTACGGGACCTGTAATATTTTTGTGGCGGGCGGCCTCCTCTGAGACGGCATTGTCTAACGCCAGGGGACCATCGACGATACAGTTTTTTATCTGACCTCTGTCGCACATTTTGCTCAGCACTGCGGCATCCATCGTATCCGGAATTTTGGGATTTACCACTTCCAAGGCGGATACCATCGCTACTTTGGGATAGTCATATCCCAGCCGCCGCATCAATTCCACCGCATTTTCAATAATAGCCTTCTTTTCCTCCAGCCCCGGTTCTATGGCCATGGCACAATCGGTCATTAATTGAATCCCGTCCCCGCCGGGTCTATCGTATACGGTAATCTGCGACAGCATTTTTCCGGTATTCAGCCCGTTTTCCTTGTCCAGTACGGCCTTTAAGAATACGGATGTATGAAGATTTCCTTTCATAATCAGATCGCACTCACCGGATTTTGCCAGTCTCACGACGGTTCTCGCCGCTTCACCATGATCCGGGCAATGGATTACAGAAACCGTTTCTTTCAAAATCCCGTTTTCTTCTAAAAGTCCCGTGATTTTTTCACTGTCGCCAACCAATACAAATCGGGCAATCCGGCGTTGTTCCATCTCTTTTACCAGTTCCATAATATCCTGATCTTCGGCCGCAGCTACTCCAATGATCTTCGGATTTTCTCTGTCTAAATACTGTTCAATGTCTCTGATTCGTTTTATCATCTTCCGCCTCTCATTTAATGTTTTGGATATACTTTTTTTGCTTCCTGCCCGTTTAAATATCGAAGACAGCCATCTCCCAGCGCTTCCATCTCATTTTCCCCCGGATAAAGATACACCGGCGCTATGAAACCGATCCGTTCTGTTATCAGTCCCATAAAATAATCAGAGTATGCCAGGCTTCCGGTAAATGCAATCGCTTCCACATGACCGCTCAGAACCGCAGCCGCTCCTCCGATGGACTTTGCCACCTGATACGCCATGGCGCGATAGACAGCTTCCGCCAGTTCATCCCCTTCTTTTATCCGCCGTTCCACCTCTAAGCAGTCCGCAGTGCCTAGGTAACTGACAAGACCGCCCCGCCCGTTTATCTGGCGCAGCATCTCCTG
This sequence comes from Hungatella sp., assembly GCF_046966825.1. NCBI lineage: Bacteria > Bacillati > Bacillota > Clostridia > Lachnospirales > Lachnospiraceae > Hungatella > Hungatella sp. The sequence goes on from NZ_JBKVCZ010000173.1 coordinate 1,396, forward strand.
GCAGGTATACTGTCCGGAATAGCAGAGCCGTATCAGCGCTCCCACAGGCAAATCACCGGATCGCTCCGGAGAAAACGGACCATCCCCATCAAGAGCATTGTTGACATCGACCACACGGCCTTTCCTGTGAGCTCCTACGGATATGCCTCCCCCCAGATGAACAACGATCATATCCGTCTCTTCATAGGCTTTCCCAATTTCCGCACAGATCTTCCGCGCCGTCGCTTTTTGGTTTAACGCGTGAAAGCTGGATATTCTTTGAATAGCAGCGCACCCGGAAAATCTGGCTTCGCTGCACAGTTCATCTGTCATGGGCGGGTCTACCACCAATGCCGGGATTCCCAGCTCTTTTCCCATGTCGTAGGCAATCTGGTTGCAGACCGAGCATGGGTGGGAGCCATAGATGCCGCTCTTCATATCTTCAAGCATCTCTTCTCCGATTTCGTAGATTCCCCCTTCCACAGCCCGCATGTTTCCTCCACGCGTCACCAGGGCATCCAGAGATTCCAGTGTGATATCCGCTTCCTTCAATACCTTTAAGATCGCCTGTTTCCTGTAATCATACTGTTCCCAGACCGTTTGATACTGCTCCAGTTCTTTCGTCGTATGCTTAACCGATACCGATAAAAGTATGTTATCATTTTCTCGTACTGCAATTTTGGTAGAGGTAGAACCCCCATTGGTAATCAGAATTCGATAGTCTTTCCCCATCTCTCCTCCTCTCACCCTTCTGACGCAAGAAGTTCTTCGTATCTGGCAGCCGTTTCCCTCTGCAGGACTTCCATATCGGCCTCTGTCATGTTCTTAAAGCGCCCCTGGAGTGATAAATAATCCCCAATTGGCCTTAATTCCTTCACCTTTTTATTGACTGTAATCCGCCCTTCCTCGTATTCATACAGAACCCAGGCCCCGGTTTCGATGGCCATTCTGCACACCTCAATGGATTTTGCCGGCGGAAATGCCCAGCCGGTAGGACACGGAGTATGTACATGCAGCAATGACGGACCATTCACGTCTTTCGCCTTCTTTACTTTTTTCACCAGATCCGGCAGGTTTGCCACAGAACACGATGCCGCATATGGAATATGGTGGGCTATGGCAATCTTAAGCAAATCTTTCTTATAGGTAGGTTTTCCGGCAGGAGTGGTGGTTGTATTGGCGCCGTAGGGCGTAGCGCTGGAGCCCTGAATTCCCGTATTCATATAGGCTTCATTATCATAGCAGACATACAGCACCCGGTCACCGCGTTCCATCACTCCTGAGAGTGACTGAAGGCCAATATCTGCGGTAGCGCCGTCTCCGGCAAAAGCCAGAACTGTCGTATGCTTATTTCCCTGTGCATCGAGACCGGCTCTCACTCCGGCTGCTGACGCGGCCGTATTTTCCAGATTGCATTGATAACCGGCGATTTTCATATTCGTCACGTTATCAATCCCGCTAAAAAGCGCTGCGCACCCCGGTGGAATAATTGCAACGGTATCCTCGCCTAACGTCCGGATTACATTTCGGAAAACAAGCTCCAGGCCACAGCCTGCGCAGGCATTAACTCCATGGGATACAAGGTCTTTTGCTTCTGTTTCAATCTTATACATATCTGAGCACCTCCCTGATTTCCATTGGATTCTCCTTCGTGTCAATCCAGACCGGTACATCCGAGGCAGCTTCTGCCTGCTGAATATCCTGATACATCCGTTTGATCGTCGCCGGGTTTACGTCTCTGCCACCCAGTCCCCCTATATAATCCTTTATAATACGGTCTCCTCCCACAGCGCTTACCGTCTCCAGGAAAAGAGGTCCCCTGCGGCGCCGAGACCGGCGCTTCTGTCAAATACAGCAATCCTCTTTGCATTCTGTACCAGCGCCTTCATCTGCTTTGCCGGGAACGGCCGGAAGCTGGTCACCTTTACCGCCCCTACTTTTTCTCCTTTTTCCCGTTGTTCGTTCACAAAATACTTCATTGTCCCTGTCATGGAGCCCATTCCTATCAGGATTGTCTCAGCATCCTCAGTCCTGTATCCCTCAAGCATCTGAATCTTCCGTCCAAATCTGGATTCAAACTCCTTAGCGGTCTCCTGGAACACACTCTCGGCCGCCTCAAATCCCCTCATCATCTGGTATTTCATCTCCGTAAATTCTTCCATGGAAATGAGATCATTGATAAAAACAGGGTCCGCAGGATCCAGCCAATAATTTTTCTTCCGATACGGTCCCACAAAGTCCGTTACCTCGTCCTGTCCCGGCACCGATACCTTCTGCATAGAATGCGACAGGAAAAAGCCATCAAAACACACCATCGCCGGAAGCAAAACCCGCTCATGTTCCGCAATTCTGTAAGCCATCAGCAAAAGGTCATATATCTCCTGCACATTTTCACAGTAGAATTGGAGCCAGCCGCTGTCGCGCTCCGCCATACTGTCCTGATGATCGCACCACAGACTCCACGGTGATGCCAGAGCCCGGTTTACTACCGGCATTACCAATGGAACCCGCATACCGGAGACTGCATTGCAGATTTCATGCATGAGCGCAAGGCCGACAGACGCCGTAGCCGTAGCTGCTCTGACCCCGGTAAGCTGTGCCCCCAGCGCGCAGCTCAAGGCGGAATGCTCTGATTCTACACGAATATAGTTTGCATCCAATGTCCCCTGCGCAATCAAATCCGACAGTTTTTCCGCAATAGGACTCTGGGGTGTAATTGGGTATGCGGAAACCACTTTCACTCCCGCCATGCTCACAGCCTGCACCGCAGCAGCATTTCCGTCCAACATTTTATACTGAGCCATTTATTTCCCACCTCCCACAGGCATCATTTTTATACACGCTTTCGGACATTCATTGGCACAGATTCCGCAGCCCTTGCAGAAGTCCCAGGCAAATACCACACAATCTTCCTGATCTTTTCTTATTGTTATGGCATCGACAGGACAATATCTCTGGCAGGTGCCACATGTTATGCAGGCTTCGTAGTCCACCGCCGGGTATTCCTGACGCCAGGAACCGGTATTCACTGCGCCGAATATGGCAGCAATCGGTCCCTCAGCCCTAAATTTTTCTAGTTTCATCGTAAGCCTCCTTTGCCGCATCCGCATTTGCACTGCCTGCCTTGGTTCCAAAGGTGGACTGAACAGCTGCCATCACGGATTCTATTTTTACGATCCCTGTTCTCGCCAGAATACCAAGCATGGCACTGTTAGGAATATTTCTCTTTATATTCTTCCATGCAATGTGAGTGGCGTCTGCATAATAGACCTCCTGGAAGCCAAATTTTTCTTTAAACTGCCTTGCTATATCTTCTGTCCCTGTATTGAGTACCAGAACCGAGTTTTCACTGATACCTGCGCCAATGTCAATCTCTCTTGTCAAAAAACTGTCATCAGACACAAGAACGATCTCAGGTTCATAGACAAAGCAGTTTAACAAAACCGGTTTACTGTCTATGATAATGCTGGTATTGACAGGGGCTCCGCGTCGTTCATGCCCATATGCCGGTACCGTAATCGCATATTCCTCTTCATAGATGGACACCGCCTCAGACAACGTCTTCGCTGCCGTCACAATTCCCTGGCCTCCCAGGCCAAAAAACTTGAGTTTAATCATGTCTCTCCTCCGTCCTATAATTTTTCCGCGAGTTCCAACAGCAGACGCTCCGCCTTATGTGGATTAAAGATCCCGCAGGCACAGGGCTTCGATAATTCCTCTGCGGCATCCTTTGCCGTTCTTCTGCCTGCCCGTATATCTTCCACCATTTTCGTAACCAGACCGGCTGATATCATGGCATGACCACACATCGTAGTAATCTCCAAAACCTGGGTTTCCGGAAGTTTATCCACATTCCCCCAGATTCCAAGGGAAATATCCACCGAATGACGCTGAATCCCCGCCGTTTTTGCACAGCAGTCTACGTCATCCACAAGTCCCGAAACTACAACGGAATATCCATAATCAGCCTCCTTTAATGCCTTCATTACCTCAATCAGCTTGTCCCTGGTGTCAAATACACCGTGAACCATGGGAACATCCGGTGTTAAGTTTGCCTTGATCTCTTCCAGTGAGTTCGTGGCAAAATTTCCGCACCCAATGGCGCCCATATTTACAGGACAGAACTGATCCATCAGGTCCAGATATTTTCGGAATATTTCCACACTGTTTTGATTGTTAATGCCACGTGCCGGCATAATTAATACTACATAATCATCTTTCTGCCCGGAACGGGTCTTCACTCTGTGCAGCGTATGTGTCATAACGCAGCACCTCCTTCCTTTATTCGATCTTCATAACGCGGTCTCCCCAAACCCAGATTTGTTTTAGCTGATGCGGCATGAAGGTCCAGACCCAGTTCTTTTATCATATTCATAACCGGAAGAGAATCATCCCGTTCATCCACGCGGCAGATAATACAGAGGCTGAATACCGTATCAATATGCTGTGATGCCTCCTTAAGCGCCCGGAGTACCGAAGCTGCGTGATCCAGCCTGCAGGAAAATTCCACTATTGCACTCATTACGGACTCATCCAGCACAGATGGATCAAGAAGTCCCTTTTCCCTGTCTGTAATCAGTGATGTTACCGGATTATTAACTTCAAACGTTTCCGCATAAGGAGCTACTGCCTGCAGAATCGTCTGCAGGTCACGGAACGTTGAGCCGATTCCCGGGCGGCCCAGTTCCACGGCAAAGGTAATCATGTCCAGACTATGTACCACACCGGTTACATCATTGGTCTTTACTTCCTCCGTCCCTCTTCCCGCATGCTTGAGTGCGGTATTCTCATGTTTTCCGAATGGGTCTGAAAATGCCTTCCGGTACGCCCTCGGCGCTTCCAGATGAATGTTATATACCGCATCCCGGGGACAGCCGGCATTTTTAAGACAGACACCGCACTCCACACACGCGTCTAAATCAATCACTGCTTTCCTCTGTTCAATCCGTATCGCATCTCTGGGGCAATATGGCACACACTTTCCACAACCCACACATTTTTCCTGATTGATATACATGATTTCACTCCTCCTATTAATGAATAAAATTCAGCAAAATTCCCGCCAGTACCAGCACAACAGAGCCTCCAATTCTGGACGAATAAGAGGAATATGGAAGCAGTTCCATGCGGTCTGCCGCCGCCAGAGTAGCCAGGTCTCCGGTCTGAGCCATGTTTGACATACAAAGCCCCGCCGCAATGGCTGCCTCTACCTCATAAAGTCCCATAAAGTGACCGACAAGTCCTGCTCCAATTGCCGCCCCGATAACGATCACCAGCACCAGTACCAGATAAATTGGATTCGTCAAAGCCTCAATGGTTTTACTAATATCAATATTGGAAATGCCGATTGGGATCAGCGCTGCATAGAGCAGATTCTTTGTCCATGTTCTTGACCACTGGATTGTGCCAACCTCAAGGTGCTTGGGCAGAAGACCAAAGGCCTTGACAAGGGTCAGAATAATAATTAAGTAAACGTATGTATGGAGCCCGCTGTAGACGAACTTATTAATGATGAGGGCCGCCATATAAGCAATCATGGCGATATAGAAGCCTGCGCCCAGACCTTCATAGGTAATCGGCGCTCCGTTGATCTCTTTGTCTTCTTCCTCCAGTTCTCTTGACAGTTCGGGGTCCGCAATCTTAAGGATCTGACCATTGCCCGTTAATGCCGGTTTCTTTTTTCCTACACGGTTTAATAATCCGCCCAGAATAATCGAGGCTACATTGCCAAGTACTACGGCCGGCATCAGTACGGATAAAATCGTCTCCGCTTCTCCCCCAAAGTGGCCGGAATAAATCTGTGAAAGCGGCAGTGCCCCCGCGCCTACGCCTCCACCCATAATTGGAATTGCCAGATTAAACAAAGCATTCTTTCCGCCATAACCGGTGATTGCCCCCACCAGGAACGCCAGCGCCCCCGACATCAGAAGTCCACCCAATATGGCCGGTAAAAACTTTAATGTAGACTTGATAATAATTTTTCTGGACAGCGATAAAATTGCCCCCGCAATCATTATGGAAATAAAGAATGCAAAAAAATTAATGTTATCCATAAAGTTCTTCATAATGTCCTTAAGTCCTGCAGGCAGAATCCCAAAATACATCAGCAAAGCCGGTCCAAACACGCACAGAATCGGGCCCCCACCCATCCAGTCGTGAATAAACTTTACTCTGTCCCCAATCTCACCAAATACGATACCGAAGACAAACATCAATGCAAAACACCCCATAAGATCACCGGGCAGCTTTTCCGTCAGCGTTAACGGAATTACAGTAACAAGACCAATCACAAACGCCAGCCACCCTAAATTTTTTAATTTCATACGAGCCTTCCTTTCTCCCTTTCACTTTTAGTTAACTTCCCCCACTAAGCATCTTCTAAACTTGACTCTTCATCCGGAAATCTCTATATTACTCTTCTTTTTTCCAATCTCCTCCTTCCGCAAGTTCTCTATATGAACTTCATTTTCTTTATACGAACTTTATGTCTTTATATTATTCCTTTCCGCATGTTTTGTCAATACTGGATTTCATAATAAATAGAAGCGCTGTTTTCCTTTCAGATACTGTTAAAAGCCGGTAAAAGAAGGTTGCAACTCAAACCGCATTTTGTTATAACTATAATAATAAATCTGGAAAGGATAATGATTGTGGAAAATACGACCAAAGATCAAAATGAAAAATATATGCTGCAGTCCGTGACAAACGCACTGCGAATTATAGAACTGTTAGGAGAACATAATTTTTTGACACTGACTGAAATAGCAGATGGGCTGGATTTGGGGAAAAGTTCGGTTTTCCGTCTCGTAGCTACACTGGAAGCCAGGGGATTTGTCAAAAAGGACAAGTATGGCCGGTGCCGTCTCGGAATGAAATTTTCGTATTTCGGCTCCGTTGTGCTGGCCCGCATGGAGATTTTGCAGGCTTCACGCCCGTATTTAGAGGAGCTTCAGCGGAATGTCCACGAAACCGTACATCTGGCCATATGGGATGATGACTGGAATATCCGTTTTATTGATAAGATTGACGGTGGTATTGCATTTCATATGAAGTCCTTCGTGGGCCTTCCGAAAACCTGCTACTCCACCGCCACGGGAAAATCCATGCTTGCATTTATGGGAGACGAGTTTATCCATAACTTTTTAGAAAATGTGCAGCTGACCCCTATGACCCCGCACACGACTACCGAACCTGAAAAACTCTTAGAATCGCTGGAAGAAATCCGGCGCAGCGGTTATTGTTTAAGTATTGAGGAAGATGAACTTGGACTTACCTGCATCGGCGCTCCCGTCATTGACACCAGCCAGAAACCGATCGCCGCCATCAGCATCTCCGGTCCAACGGTACGTATGACGGAACATCTCTCAGAATATCCGAAGAAAGTGATGGATGCGGCAAAGCTCATTTCGGAAAGTATCAGCTGATAAAGTTTCCTCAGAAACACAAAAAACATTTGAAAACGCCAGAAAGACTTCCGTCTCTCTGGCGTTTTACCAAACTTTATTCTCTGCCTTCCTGTCGCATTACTTACAAAAACGTTTTAAATGTAAAATTCTCCATACACTCCAGATTGTATGCAGCCTTTATAGAAAGTTCTCCCCTGGCGGAAGGCGGATTTCCCTGCCACCGCTCGGAATCATTTAACCCTGCTGACCGTTCATATGCCTGGAACCACAAGGCATTGCGTTTATGTTCTTTTGCCTGCTGCTCCATCACTTCGTAATCAACAATTTCCGCAGCTTTCTCCTCAAACCAGGCAGTCAGTTCCTGCTGTTTTTGCGCAATATCGCAAATCTCCTCCGGGTCTTCCTTCCTGTCAAATAAAATACTTTGAGGGACCTCCGTATGGTAATGTATAAATTTATAGTCTCCATACCGCAGCATGATGCTTCCCACGAACCCACGATTTGTCTCATCCACCATCTGGCTGACCACCATGCCGTCGTCCACCTCGCCCTGCATTCTCCCCACAAGTGATTTCCCATCCCCAATTTCAAAGGAAGTCCCTGCCATACTGCAGACCGTTGGCCCCAAATCCATAAGGCTGACAGGGGAAGTCACACAATGGCCGGCAGGAATTCCATCTCCGGCAAATATCATAGGAACTTTTGACGCTTTATCGGAATAATTCCGTTTGCCAAACAAACGATTTTCACCTACGCAGTCACCATGGTCCGAGACATACCCCATAACCGCTTTATGACCGTTTCTCTTGGCATAGCGTTGAAATTCCCGCTTCACTTCTCCAATCTGCCCATCCATTATCTCAATCTGTCCACAGTAAGCGGCCAGACACCCGCGAACCACCTCTTCCGTCACATGCTCTTCCTTCATGCGGCCGGCAAGGACTTCATTTTTCAGCAGATAATCCGGTATTTCCCGCCGGTCAAATCCCCTTGGAATCGTCACTCTTTCATAATACTTTCGATACAGCTTCTCATTAGTGATGTATGGAAAATGGGGACCATAGGTTCCAACCAGGATAAACTGGGGTTTATCATGCTCTTCTTTCAAATAATCAAGAACGGCATCTATCACCATCCTGTCATAATGCTCCACCGGCGATTCCCCCGCCCCGACAATCTCAGTGGCGCCCCAGTCTGCAAACGCCGCCGTCAGAACGCCCCGCTCTTCCTTGATTTTCTGAAATGGCCGCTGCCAGCTGACCGGTGTGATATCCGGAGCAATCCGTTTTGTAAACCCATGACGCTGATTGGCACCAATAAAATGCATCCTGCCTGCCAGAACCGTATCATACCCCTCCGCCACCAGGGCGTGGGTGAAGCAGGAAACCGTATCAGACAAGGTATCCTGATTGCTGTATATTCCTGTCCTGGAAGGAAGCAGAGAGGACATGACGGACATTCTGGCAGGCACGCAGATTGGACACGGCGTATACGCCTCCTCAAAGGAAGTTCCCTCCCCGCGCAATTGATTTAGTTCGGGAGTATCAACCGAAACACTCCCCCACCCACTATAATCCGCACCATGCTGGTCACTCATCAAAATTAAAATATCCGGTTTTTCCATCACAACAAATCCCCTTTCCCATTCTATGCCGGTTCTGAGCCCCCCGCTTCCTCTCTCCGATGCAGCTCCACCCGGATTTCTTCCATCATCTCCGGCGTCAGCGTGTACAGCTTCATGGCAATCAGGTTGACGATCAGGCCGACGATGACTATTCCGTACATTCCAAACAACCCGATAGCAAACAGTTTATTGGAAAATGGAGTGTCAATAGTTGGAAGTTCATTCCGAAAACCGATTGCCGCAATCAAAAAGCTGACCAGTGTCGGTGCAAGGGAGGAAATCACTTTGTCCGAAAATGTGAACAAGCTGGCTACCAGACCCGGCACATATTTTCCACTCCGATACATTTCATAATCGATTACATCCGCAATCATCGGATTGGTGACATTGGAGGTCACCATGGTAAATCCTTTGTACAGACACCACAGCACCAGGAATGCAAGCGTGAAGAAGCTCCAGCCACTAAACCCTTCATAACCCGGGAAATTAAAGGTCTTCGGGTCACCAAACACCCACAGAAGGATGCTGAGAACACATACCACAATTCCGCCAATACTTCCAAACAACATGGATTTCCTGGAGCCGAATTTCCTTGCCACGCCGCCCAGTCCCAGGATAATCATCAGAATACAGGGAATCAGCGTATAGGAGTTTGCCCCGCTGTTCAGTTTGGCATTTCCCGCCACAATCGCATACAGAATCACAACAATCGTAGCATTGCTCTGGCACACCGTAGCCAATTTGTCGCTGCCAGCCGAAAGAATCAGCATCTGCAATGGACGGTTATGTTTTATCACATCCACCGCCTCTTTCCAGTCAAAACCCTTTTGCCTCTTCGTTACCACCTCTTTCTGATAGGTGTCCTTGTCCTTAAATCCATAAAAAGCCAGAATTGAAAACACAAGAATAATTGCAGCAAATACCAGCCAGTAAGTGCGGAAGAATTCCAGATTGAACCCTTTCGTTTTTGGAATAATATGAGAAAATACAATAACCGGGAGTACAGAGTAAAGCGTTTGAATGGATACCCCCCGTATCATTCCAATGGTTGCCCTCTGCTTTGGGTCCTCCGTCAAAATCTGCCCGGCCGCCCGTGCCGCCGGATTTAGCATTGTCGTTCCAAGGACAAATATCATGTAGGAAACCACATAAGCCGCCAGCCGCAGACCCACATTTTCAGGCATCATAACAGGCACATTGACCATGCACCAGGAAGAAACCAGCACCGTGACAGCGCCAATGATAATCCACGGACGAAACTTTCCAATTTTTGTATTTGTCTTGTCCAGAATCGCTCCCATCCCGATATCCGTAAATGCATCCCAAATACGGAAAATAGTGATAAAAGAGCCTGCAAGTACCGTTCCAACTCCCACAATCCCCGTTAAATAATAAGAAAAATAATTAGCAAAATTTGTGCTGGCATTCAAGCAAAGTCCAAGCCAGGATGCAAAAAGCATTTCAATCAATGTCGCACGTCTTCTATATTTCTTCTGATTCTCCATCCGAATAATCCCCCATTATCGTTTTATAATCTGGTGTCC
>NZ_JBKVCZ010000174.1:0-11926 GCF_046966825.1 Hungatella sp.
AGAGCACACGGTTCATACCCGTGGTGTCGAGAGTTCAAATCTCCCTTCCGCTACTCTTTCAAGGCTCTGAAACCTGCATGTTTGCTAGTGTTTCGGGGCTTTTTTAGTTTTAAATTTTTGTATACAATTGTTTACGTTTGAGGGAGGAATTATTATGGAAATTATAAACTATTTTGATGTAGATGATAAAATATTTTGGAAAGAAGAAATTGGCAAAAGTGATTGGGGTGCTGGACAATACTTATATAGATTATTGAACAACAATCAATTACTGGATCTGTGTGGAAACTCAACAAAAGTTCTTATGCTTGTAGAAGGAAAAACACTTATTTCTTTTTGTACTTTAGCAGAACAGGATGATGTAAGGGATGCTTCATTAACTCCGTGGATTGGATTTGTATATACTTTTCCCGAATTTAGAGGGCATAGATATCTGGGAAAACTATTGGAGTATGCTAAAAATGTTGCAGCCAGTGAAGGGGCAACACATATATATATTTCTACAGATCATATGGGATTATATGAAAAGTATGGCTATTCTTTCTATAAACTCATGAAGGACGATGAGAACCAAGACTCTAGAGTATATAAAATAAATCTGTAAATGTTATTTGAGATCTGAAATGACAAGCGTGTGAAAAAATCTCTGTAAAAGCAGATCTTCTAAGATAATGCTAGAGCGGAAGGGCTATCTATGGTTTTCCGCTCTTGGCTTATATATATCGTACTTTTTCAGAATTTAGATATGTTTTAGATGTACTAAAAAATTTCTTTTCATTTGGGTATTGTTCTAGTGCGAACAACATTAAAGAAAATTGTTATACAAAGTTCTCCGTAAAATCATAGATCCTTCACTTAGTTCAGCATACTCTTCTTTAGTTATTTTCCCTGAGAGTTAATATTTTATTTGTTGCAGCAGTTGTTCTTCCATCGCTTCTCCTCCCTGATTTTATTTATATTATACAGGCTATTATTAAATAAAAATAGGGAATAGTTGAGTTTAGTACTCTTCTATTCCCTATTTTTTACGATATCCATCTTGAGTCAGTTATTAAATTTTTTCACGGCAATTTTTATTTCCGAATACTTGTTAAATTATTTCCGTTACACGTTCCCGTTCTATTTCCTGTAACCGCATTTCGGACAAACTCCATTTTCATCTAATGCAATACCACATAACGGACAACGATCCTTGGTCATTTGGGGGTTAAATTCCTCAGATGCCGCATTCACTCCGCTTGTAAAGGTTATTTTCACAATGTTTAATTTGTCCTTCAACAGATCATAAACAATTTTAATCATGCCCTCAACTGTCATGGTCTCTTTTGTCACAACTAAACGGCACTCCGGATACGCGGTTGCAAGTTCTGTCTTGAAAGCAGGGCCTTTCATGATATTGGTAGGAGCTCCGTCTTTAATGCCCTGGGCCTCATATACCCCCAGAAGAGCCGGAAGCAATGGGTCATCTTCGCGTAAAATCGTTGCATGGTCAAAGTTTTTCAAAACGTCCCATGCTGTTTTCTGAATCTCATTACAAGGGAATACCATGTTGACACCTGTATTAATGGTGTCCTCAACCTCCAGCGTCAATATGCCAGTGTGTCCATGCAGATACTGAGCTTCACCCTTAAAACCATAAAATCTGTGTGCATACTGTAAATCTAACTTCGTGATACTTCTCATATAAAACCTCCTTGTCATTTGTAATTACGCGTCTTTTAAATAACAATAACTAATACTATTATTAATTATAAACACTAAATTAAAATAAGTCAAGCATTATTAGTATATAATTGATTTTAAATTATTTTACTTGTTACTTTTCACGAAATAGGGAATAGGGTCCAATCCTGTAAACCACAGTGCCTGAGATAATTATTTAATTCATTTTCCTTTTTCCGTAATAAATAACGATCCGGCACTCACTTGCCTTGCTGAGATCGGTTCTGTCAAGGCTTTACAAAATACCGATGCCCTTGCAAAGTATTGAGGCATTGTCCTGAGTATGAACGCTTCTATCAAAAGAAATATGCTGAAACAAGAAACCATCAGCTTAAGCGAGCACTCGCGTTGACTTTCCGTAAATTTATACGTCTGCTCTATGGTCTGCTGGACAAGAGCCAACTCTACTCTTCGAAAAAAAGCAGGTAATCCCTATTGCATTTCTTGCTTGTGAAACTCGTTATAGGTCACAGTTTTATTAAAGTTACCCTTTATTACGGTATATCCTCAGTTTCAGATATCAATTTCATAAAATAAAGGAAATGCAGTATCGCCAGCCAAAAGCGATTCTGCACTTCCTTCTTCATAGTCTGTTATCTTCATAGTCTGTTCTATTACTTAAACCCGTAATCGTTACTCACTGTCACTCTTTGTCTGACTATAGTCTTCTGTCACACAAGTCATTCCGGTCTCTTCAAATCCACGGATTGTGGAATCCAGGCTCAAATGACCGCCACCGGTCGTAAGGCGGTCACTGATAATTCCCATATCAGCCAGGTCCTTGCTGCTGGCCGTATCCATATTAAAGCCAAGACGGATCAGCAGGTGTTCTTCATCCTTGACTTCTGCCTTTACAAATACACCGGGAAGTGCCTCAAAGGTATCCGCAAAGGCCGTTAAATACTCTTCCGTGAGTTCCTCCGGTTCGGCGTCTACCACGCTTTCTTCCAGCATCGCCTTGATCTCATCGCCACTGGAAACAATGTCGTACTGCTCTCCCTCGTCGGTGCATCTGGTCATGGACAGATTCATGTATTCGGAAAAACCGCCGCTGACAACGCTGAATAATTCCCCAGTTTGGGTACTGATCGTTTTTTTCTTATTAATAAGAGTAACGGTTACGACAAACTCTTCGTCGACTGCTTCCCCGCTTTTTAAGCCGGCCATCAGCCATGTGGGGACATCATAGAAGCTGTCGCCGCCATTTTTAACCTGCTCTGCAATCGCTTCGGCCATGCTGTCGGAAATGCCGGAAACAATGTTATTCGTCTGAATATGTACCTTCACATGGCCCCATTTTTCTTCCCCTTCCACGGCTTCGGCCGTATAAGTAAAATTCTTTGTCAATGCATACGCTTCCTGATACACTTTGTCCATTGCGGTCGCATTTTCTGCCGTTACCGCGGCAAGCATCGGATGAAATTTACTATCCTCATCAAGATACGGCTTCATGCTCTCATAATCTCCCTGCTGATATGCATTCAGCACCGTAGTTACCACATCCACATCCGAAATCTGTTTTTTTCCGCCTATGGCGCTGCATCCGCTGCCAAGCAGGCAGATCGCCGTAACGGCAGCCAGTATTGTTATTCTTTTCTTCATTCTCATCTGTATTCCTCCTGAATTAACTGAAATATTTGCCATACCTCTTCCCTCTTTCCTCTGAATTTAATTTTAGTAATCATATCATAGAAATCATTTTTCCGAATCCATTATGTAATGGATAGGCTCCGGAAATGTAATGAAACGTTTTTACAGAATATAATAAGCAGGACATTTCGATAAAATTAATTATCTACTCTTCCCTGCTTATTATATAAAAACACTCATTATTCTGCCTTACAATAATACACTCAGTCCTTGCTTAAAGCTTTTACAATACGGTCACAAGCCTCTTTTACATTTTCCCGGGAGGTTGCAATGTTCATTCGTGCGAAAGTATTACTATCGGTACTGCCAAACCAGCCACCAAAGTCCATGGCAATCTTACATTTGTTTTGGACAAGATCTACAACCTCTTCCTGCGTAGAACAAAATTCACCAAAATCAAGCCATGTCAAATAAGTACCTTCCAATTCACTAACCTTTACACCGGGGCACTCATCCTTAAATCTCTGTTTAAGGTATTCAAAATTATCATAGACGATATTCAGCATCTCCTTCAGCCATGGCTCACCTTCACGGAGTACTGCTTCTGTAGCAATGTGACCGAATCCATTTACATCATCCAGTGCCATTTTGCCAAGGAAAGAATTAAAGCTTTCCCTCATATTTTCATTCGGTATAATAATAAAGGAATTTTGTAATGCGGCCAGATTAAATGATTTACTGGCCGAAGCCATCGTAATCAGCATATCATCGTAGTCACCTACTGTGGCAGCCGCAATTTTCTTTCTTCCCAGCCTGGGATTAATGATATCCTGGTGAATTTCATCCGAAATTACGATCACACCATATTGTTTGCATATCTCTAAGATCCGCCTCAGCTCCTCTTCTGTCCAGACACGCCCTACTGGGTTGTGCGGATTGCACAGTATATACAGTTTCACATTATTATCTGCAATGTCCTTCTCAAAACGTTCAAAATCCATTTCATAGTATGTACCTGAACGTTTTAAGTCGCACTTAACAAGTTTTCTCTGCTCACTACTATTGATTGCGTTCATAAATGGATAATACACAGGAGTTGAAATCATCACGCTATCTCCCGGCTGCGTGAAAGTGCGCACTGACCAGTGAAGTGCCGGCACGATCCCCGGTGTGACACAGATCCACTCTTTTTTTATTTCATAACCATGTTGATCCTTTTCCCAATGTATCACTGCGTCGTAATAAGAATCCGGTGTTTTAAAATATCCAAGTGGAAGTTCCACGTATTTATGCAGTGCAGCTACCGCACAGGGTGGTGATGGAAAGTCCATATCTGCGATCCACATAGGCAGTAAATCATCCCTTCCAAATTCATCATTTAAACCATCCCATTTATACGAATAAGTACCTCTTCTGTTTACATACTCCATTTTAGTCCTTCCTTTCTCACATCATATTATTTTCTTTTTCAATTTCAATCATATAACCGTGCTTTTTGTTATAAGCTCCAAAAGCAAAGTAAGCAGGAATTCCAGTTAACGGAATCACCAAACCAACCAACGCTCCTGGGTCCATGATGAAGTTAGCCACAAGCATTGTTAATGCAAACATGCCAACCACAATTGGCAGTATCGGATACAAGGGAACTTTATAGGAACGCTCCAGTTCCGGTTTCTTTTTTCTGAGAACAATTACGCCTGCAATTACGAAAAGGAAATAGATCCAGCTGTTCAAAGTACATATATTGACCAGATCACGAACAGAGGCGGCAAAGCAATAGAATACCATCATTACAATTAAATAAATATCAGCGATAAATGGTTCATTCGTTTTTTTGCTAACCCTGCGGAAAACAGAAAACCAGCGATGGTCGCAGGCCATGGCGTAAATTTCACGAGGGTATATCAAAACACTGCTGTTAAATGAGCCTAAAACTGAGCAAACAATACAAACCGTTACTACTACTGCTGCTCCTTTTCCAAATATTGTCTTCATCACATCAAAAGTAATATTTTCTGAAGCAATAATATCCTTAACCGGTGCAACATGAAGAATAGCTAAATTGAACATTAAATAGATAATCGTGATACCCAGCAGGGTGGTTATCATAACGCGCGAAATATTCTTTTTGGGATTTTGAATTTCTCCCCCCATATGACAGATCGAATTCCAACCATCAAAACACCAAAGCACAGCCACGACAGAAAAGACTAAAGCCGTAAACACGGATCCCTCTCCGGTTGTATTTACAAATGCAATCGGATCTCCTGTATTACCGCCAAAAGCAAAACACGTCACGATAACTCCAAGAATCGCCGCTACTTTTATGTATAACAAAACCGTAGAAAGTGCGCTGCCTACCTTTGCGCCAAACATATTAACCACTCCAATAATCACTACGATTCCCGCAGCCACAATGGATACCTGCAAAGCACTAAAGCCGCCAAGCAGGGTTCCAATATACGTGGCTGCCACCAGTGCAATCGCCGTATTACCTGCCGGTATGCCTAGCAAAGCATCTGACCATCCCATAGTAAACGCCACCAACGGCCCCGTTTTTTTGTAAATGCGCGAAATATAGAGATATGTTCCACCTGATGCCGGCATGATGGTTCCAAGCTCTGCAAAACACATGGAAGCTCCGAGGCACAGCAAACCGCCAAGAACCCATGCCATGACCGTAATGGCCGTATTACCGTGAGAATAATCAAGTACATATGACAGCGTATAGAAAATTCCGGAACCGATTATCACCCCACCCATTACACCTACTGCGCGTCCAAAAGTAAGCTTACGTTCCAATCCCCCTTTGTCCTCAGACAATTCTTCAATCGTCTTTACTCCATTTCCTTCTTTTTGTTCGCTCATTCCTTCTCCTCCTGATAATAATTTTTTTAATATTATTTCGTTCTCACTCTTTTACCAAATTTGCTTGAATATCTCGAGCTATCCAAAGCACTCAGTAAGCCAGCGGGACGTTTTATCTTACATAAGCTACAGCCATCTTTCATCGGTTGTGACAGGTCAATCGAAAGCCGCTAAATATTTAAGCACCTTAATTATTAATCTATACTAATATTAACATACTTAATATATAGATACAATTAACATTCTGCACAAAAAAACCTGCGCATTTTGCGCAGGTTCAACAATTATCAGTCATCATCGCTATTTTCATTATATTCATAACTATCCGCTACATCTAATCGAAATGCCTCATTCAGGCATTTCTGAATTTTCCAAAAAGTCTCCAGCTCGTTTTCGGTAAAAACCTCCAATCTCTGAAAGGTGCGTTTATAACAGGACTGCTCAAAATCATCATGATCGCGAAATACCTGCCAGCCTGCCTCGGTAAGAAACAGATTATATTCCCTGTTGTTATGCTCATTACGAACCTGCTTTACCCAACCCTTTTGCCTCAGCTTACGGATAATCTGACTGTATGCACTTGGTGTCTTTCCATTCGCATTGGCGATCTCAGTAAGCGTAACCGATTTATGACGTCCTATATACTGAATCACTTTACTTTCCGCCTGATAGAGTACCACATCCCCGTAACGATGCGGCAGAGAATCATATTCAGCCATTAAATCGTAGCCATCATCCACAGCCTCCATTAATTTATGACATAAAGTCGTCCGTGTATTCATAGCTATATGATCCCCTTTCCATTGATACAACCTCGTAATGTATATAAATATATCATTTTTTTGCATTTTTTACAATATAATCCATGAAATCAACTGACCAGCAAAACATACCTAGCGGATCTTATTCATTGGCATATACCATTTTTCCAAACTCATATGCTTTCTTTAAATTATCTGTTTTGTCAATCTGAGGCTTTCCGTTCGTATCACCGCAGCCCCCGGCAAGCACCATCCCCCGATCTTTCATTCCTATATAATGAACTAACGTAAATCTATAATATGATACAACCTGTTCAAACGTCCAAAAAAAATGATCCGCAGAAGTGACTAGCAAAGCACAGTCTTTAACTGGATATCTTTCGTAACGGCCCAGGGGTGGATTGGCATCTTCTTCCGCAATACAATAAAAACGCTCTATAAATGCTTTTAACCGGGATGATATCGTCCAAAAATATAACGGCGAAGCAAATACGATTAAATCAGCAGACTTTATCTTAGGAACAATATCATTAAATGCATCTTTTTGTATGCAGGGCTTTCCATAACGGCAGGCATTGCATCCAATGCATCCCTTTATTTCGTTTTTCAACAGAGAGAGTATCTCAACTTTATGTCCTGCTTCTTCCGCCCCTCTTGTAAAGGCCTGAACCAGCTGTGCTGTATTTCCCTTTGGCCTTCCGCCTCCAACCACAATCAAAATATTCTTCATGATTTATTCCCCTTCTGTTTTATAATTTATACGCTGAGCACAGAAACCGCCCTTCACTAAATACATAGTAATATTTACCCGTATAAATGTCAAATACTACAGACAGTCCAATACGAATTGTACTCTGCTCTATTATGTACGAAAATAAATTCTCCTCATCCATCCATTCGACATTTATTTACATTTTTTTCCATTTCTGCTATAATCCATTATGGAGGGTTGTACAAATGGTAAACAATAAAATATTAATGTATATGAAGCTAAAGGATATTAATAAAACACAGTTATCCGCTTTAACAGGTATCCCAGCTACCACTCTTAATCGAATTATCAACGGAACTGTCATCAATGTAAAAACCGCTTATATGGAGACCATCGCGAAGGCACTGGGAACGACGATCTACAATCTATTTGATTTACCAGAACTGAACCAACCTCTCATTACTGCATTGAGACCCGAAGAAGCAGGAACCGTAGTCGAAAAGCTGTTATCCGAAGAAGAGTCGCTGCTGCTCTACTGGTTCCAAAACTCATCTCAGGATTCCCGCGCCTCGATCTTAATGAAGGCTAGAAATGAATATTACGTAACACAGAGGGAAATCAACGAAAAGCTGTCAGTCGGCAAACCTTTTGTGGCTGATACTGAGGATTACAATCAAATTGAATTCAATTTTAAGCATCCGAATTAGCCGGGTGCTTTTTATTTGCTGCATATCCCGAACCGCCAAAACTCGCCTGTCCAGCCTATGATGGCCTTAAAAAACTGTATGCTGTTATTCGGAGTATACAAAAAGGCGGGAAAGGTATTTTCTACCTTCCCGCCTCATGATAGACAGTATGGATCTGTCCTATTTCTCAATCACTGTTATATTATATTTCCCGGTAATACGCGTCGGCATATACATTCTGATCCGTCGGCTCCGAAGGCTGCGGTCCCATCACCTGATCCCGCAGAACCCAGTAAAGTTCCACAAATGTCATCTCATAGTACGGATTCACAAAGATACCGCCGATACAGCAAACCAGCATTCCCAGCAAATACCAGCCGATAAAGGACAATTCCAGCACAAATGTATCAAACTTATTGCCAGCCATCATCTCTTTGCTGAGCCGGAACGCCTCGTGCCATTCCATCTCCGGATTATCCGCCAGCAGATAGGGTATCATGTAATACTCATAGTGCTTATAGATACCGGGGATTACAAGCAAAAGCGTCCACAGACTTTCAAAAAGTCCCCTCAAAAACATGGTCTTCACAACATTCAGATAGTGGCCTCCGCCAAACGCGAAGAAAATACGTCCGACTCCGGCCGACTGCTGCATAATGGCGCTGTCCATAAAGTAGCGCAGCTTACCGACCGCTACGAGGTTGCTTACAAATATGCCGATCACAATGGCAATAGCCATTACAACGAGAATAACCCCTAAAACTATCAGAAAAATCGTCATGCTGTGCTCATCCCATACGCCGCTGCCCGAGTAGGAATTCCGGCTCGACCGGCTGCCTGCACTGATACTGCCGCCTCCGCCGGAGCTTCCCGCTCCCAGTATTCCCGCAATGAAACAAACCAGAACGCCGTACCAGTAAAACGGCTTCATATCCTGCTTTGCCCTGTCCTTTAACTCTGCTCTTGTCCACATACTCCATTCCTCCTCTGATCGCTGTCACTTTCTTCCAGATACCACTATCCTATCATACTTTTTAAGGAAATACCATTTCTGTTTCTTTACGATTCTCTGAACGGACTTCGACCGTTGCAGTTCACAGCCCCGTCGTCCTCTGCTTCCCGGTCGGCCCATGAGCCAGCCGGGGCCGACCGGGAAGCAGAGGACGACGGGCTGTGAACTGTAACCTTCGACCGCACATGGGGGACCATATGCTGGAAACTGCAAATCGCGCCCGATCGCTCAGGCAGAATACTCCCCATTGTACTCATCATATCCGGTAACCGCAGCAAAATCGATATGATACGGGAAGTAGACATTTCGGCATTGCGGCAGACTGTCCTCCAGAAAACAGAGGATATCCTCCGTCATATTTTTCGAAAAATACTTTTCATTTAACACTCCGCTCATAACAGCATCATCGCCGATATACTGTACAAGCAAAAAACCGTAACTCGGTTCTGCAATCACCAAATCATGGAGAGAACCGCCAAAGTCTTCATTTTTGCTGTCATAGAAACGGATCATACAAGAGCTTTCGGTCGGAAAAAATTCTGCGTCAAAAGAATGTCCGCAGCTCTCAAACGTCTTTTTCATTTGAGCCTCCTTATTCTGTAATTGATTGAACTCTTCTGGATTCTATTATAGCCTATACATGAGAATCAGCCAATCACAAATTGCCGTCTCTGCTTCCAGAGTCCGCAAACCATGAAGATTGCCCCAATGTCACGCTGCAATGGAAATATATTAGTCAATGCAACTGAAAGTTGCCCGGCTGGCGGGATACTGTAACAGATTATCTTTCATCCTTTGAGAATGCCCACTATATGTTTTTAGACTGCGGCCACTACGTTCACGACGATATGCCGGATGTGATCGCAGGAGAAAGTATAAATTTTATGAAATCTCTTACAAAATAAGGGGAATACACATTCAATATGACAGATATGTTAAAATCGTTTTAATCAGTTCGATACCTGTCTTATCCGGTAATATGCTGGAATAAAAGTGAACGGTGGGTCTCCGTATGTTTGGAGCTTATTTAAGCGAACATTTGGTGTCCTGTTGATTTTCCTTCAGAAGCAATTGAAAAAGCAGGCTTTTCTTTAATATGGACAAATATATACAGACGTTTATTTTATCTGAGAAATCCTGACTTACCTTCCAGCGGCTTATCCTGCCCTTTATGCATGCTGCTGATGCTCTAATGTACCTGTATTCCCCACCGCTACCATGCTGACGCACCGGTTCTTTTTGACAGCTGCATGCTGCCTCCCCTGCAAAACCATAGGTAAAAAACAACTATACAAATTCGTTCTATATCAAATACAGCAATATTCCGATAGAATACTCTTGAAAGGAGATGATAGAATTGAAATACGAAAACGGCAGAGATATCTTTCCCGAACGTCTATTAAAGCAAATACAGAAGTACGTATCCGGCAAGCTGGTCTATATTCCATCGAGTGACAAAAAACGTGCATGGGGCGAGACGTCGGGATATAAACAGTATCTCATAGAACGCAATCGTGACATCAAGTCAAAATTTAATGCGGGCGCCAGCGTTGAACAGTTAGCTGATGAATACTATCTTTCCTGTGAATCTATCAAGAAGATTATTTATTCCAAAAAGGAGGTATTCACTATGGAATACGAATGTACACTGTCGTCAGCCCAGAATTTCGCAAAGAATGACAAGCTTGAAGAGTGGGTTCATACCTATCTGTTATCCGACGGCCATAACAAAGATTTTTCAGACGGCTTAAAGCTTTACGACAGATATTTTCTTGGACCTGTCAAAATGCCATTATCGCTCTTGACCCGCTGCTGCGGCCCTGAAGAAAACATGAAATGGCGGATTAATGAGGAATGGTTTGAGAAGCATGTAAACGAACTTTCGGAGGTTCTTAAGAAAGAAACGGATATGCCCCCGTTAATCGTCCACTACCTGATCGAGAACGGCAAAACCGAGGGGGAATTCGAGTTAAATGACGGCAATCATCGACTGGAAGCCTATTCCCGCCTTGGAATCGAAGAATACTACGTAATTATCTGGATTACAGAGAAAAATGAGTATGACTTATTTCTGTCTGCATACTCCCAGTATTTTAAATGACACCAGGAAACATCTCATAAGCGAAAAAGCCAGGGAACAGCTGAGTACAATCACTCCCCTGTCCCCTGATCTTTTACCTTTTAAAGGCGGCAGTTTCAAAAACTCCTGCCGCCTTTCCGCCGGCTTCTCAGCCGCGCAGTGCTCCCTTTTCGTCCGTCTCCAGCGTAATCTTCCCGGTAGCCATTGCCCCGGTTTCATCAAAAAAGTATGCGCTGTTATCGACCACCTGAAGGCCTGTAACCATGGCATTGTCCTCGCCTAAATAATACCATTTCTCTTTACTCAGCACCCACTGGCTGCGGTAGGCGTACCCCGATTCATTGAACCAGTACCATTTACCGTCGATCTTTTCCCAGTCGTTTTTCGTGTAGCTTCCGTCGTCATGGCGGTACCAGCGGCCGTACACATCTTCGATCCAGCCTGTCTTTGCCTTTACCGTAACCCATGTTTTCATAAATTCAGCGGGGTCTTTGT
>NZ_JBKVCZ010000175.1:0-11856 GCF_046966825.1 Hungatella sp.
CCACTTTTTTCATTTTCTTCAAAACTTTCTCAGCGGTTCAGCTGGAAGATTTTTGAAAAAGTTTGCCGCCGTTTTCAGCGGTGAGGTATATCATATCAAAGCAGCCGACAAAAGTCAACATGTTTTTTGATTTTTTTCATTTTTTTAAATTTTTGCGATTTTTCATTCATATTCAACTATGCTGTTTCCATAAATAAAAGCGGTCCCGGGAGCACCCGAAACCGCAGATTTTTATTATCAATCAGGATAAATGAAGCAGCTTCCTGCAATACCAAATGATTACAAATCAAAATATCTCTGGAATTCCGCCGGATGCGGAATCTGAGACAGTTCCCGGCTTTCCGCTCTTTTCTTCTTAAGCCATATCTCAATCAGGCGCTCCGGGAACACGCCTCCCGCTGTCAGATATTCATGATCGGCCTCCAGAGCATTAAGCGCCTCATCCAATGTCTTTGGCAGCGACTGGATCTTTGCTTTTTCTTCCTCCGGAAGATCATAGAGATTACAGTCAAATGGCCCCCAGCCATGTTTTTCCGGATCGATCTGATTCTGAATGCCATCGAGTCCCGCCATCAGAATCGCCGCATATGCATAGTAAGGATTTGCTGTTGCATCCGGATTTCTCAATTCAAACCGTTTGGCCTTCGGAGTCTTGGCATAAGCCGGAATCCTGATCACGGCACTTCGGTTGGATGTGGCATATCCGATGGTCACCGGTGCTTCGTATCCCGGCACAAGACGCTTAAAGGAGTTTGTGGACGGATTGGTAAATGCACATAGGGATGGGACGTGTTTTAACAGTCCTCCTATAAAGTAGTGTGCAGTCTTACTGAGACCGGAATATCCATCCTCATCGTAAAAAACCGGCTCCCCGTCTTTCATCAGCAGCATATGGACATGCATTCCATTGCCGGCCTCTTTGTATATGGGTTTCGGCATAAAGGTGGCAGTCCTTCCCTCCTGAACCGCTGCGTTATGGATCACGTATTTGATAATCATGGTCTTGTCCGCCATGTCCACCATATCGCCCAGCTCCACCTCAATCTCCATCTGTCCTGAGCCGCCTACCTCATGGTGATGGTATTTCACATCCACTCCCCATTCCTGAAGCATCATACACATTCTGCTTCTTAAAGTATAGGCTGTATCCTGAGGTGCTGCGATATGGTATCCGCCGCCTCCGGGTACTAAAAAGCCTTTGTTATCAGCAGACTCCCTGCCGCTGTTCCAGGCCGCCTGCCTGGTATCCACGGTAAAAGCCATACGCTGCGGCTCCACCATATAGCTGACATTGTCAAATAAATGGAACTCGAATTCCGGCCCGATCAGCATCTGATCCGCGATTCCCTGTTCCTTCATATATTGAATGGCCCGCAGGCTTACATTCCTGGGATACTGGTCAAATGGCTTGTTTTCCTTTCCTATGACACATACGTCTCCGCACATGGTCAGTGTCGGAATCTCTGTAAACGGATCCACCACAGCAGTTTCGGGGTCCGGTATAAATACCATATCACTCTTTTCCACCGGGGCGTATCCATAGTTCGAACCATCAAAACCAATCCCCTGCGTAAAAATCTCTTCATCAAACCGTTCAACCGGAATGGTGATGTGTCTCCAACGGCCGTTTAAATCCGTCATCTTGAAATCAATCATCCTGATTCCCTTTTCTTCGCAGATACGCAGAACCTCTGTACTCTTTGACATAGTTTCCCCTCCAAATCAGATTGTCAGCAAAATTTGCCTGTTATGTTGATTCTACCATATTCCGCAGAAATTATCGCCCCTTTAGACGGCTTTTCCTGCAATATTTTTCGCTTGAGTTACAGTTCACAGCCCTGTCGGTCTCCGCTTCCCGGTCTGCTCCGGCTGGCTTATCCCCGAAACTTGAACTGGAAACCACGCATAAGCCAGCCGGGGCAGACCGGGAAGCGGAGACCGACAGGGCTGTGAACTGTAACTATTCCCTCCTCACGGAAGGCCCTGTTCATCCATTTATCCCCCTGCCGGTACTTCATAATCGTTCCATAAACAAAAAAGACGCTGATGCGCAGTGGTAATCAACTGGTATCAGCGTTTTTTCATTATCCTTTTTTATTCCTCACCCCCGGTATCAACCGTCATGCATTTATCCAGAGTCGTTTTATCGATTTCGTTCACATATTTGGAATCCGCTGTCCTCGTATAGTAAGTGGTTCCATCCTCGCCGGTATTTCCTACCGCCAGCGTAAATGTCTTCTCTTCTCCGTCCTTCTCATACGTATAGGTCAGCACCGCCTGTGGATGATCCAGCCCGTAGCCTGCCAGTTCTTCGTCCGTAACCTTGTAATTCGCGCAGCTCTTAACCACAAGGCCGCTCAGCGAATCTGCCAGCACATTGAGTGCCGCGTTGTCCGGCAGTTTGTTGTCTTCCGTATCGTCCGAACCGCGGTACCAGGCAATGGTTCCATCCTTATCCAGTGTCTTCTTCACATAATGTTCGCTGACTCCGTTTTTCTCTATTGTGATCGTCTGGATATCCGTCCCCAGGACAGCCGGGAACTCTTCCAGCGCCATCATATCCTCCAGTCCGTAAGCCGTCTCATCGAACAGGGAGGAACTGATGAGATAAGGCACATTCTGCCCGTCGATAACGGCATAATAGTTTCCGTCGTCCGTCTTATCACCGATGAGAATGGTGGTCGTATCCCCTTCATCCGCCGATACGGTCACCCGCCGCACCGGTGTATCCAGGCCGTATGCGGTCAGATCGTCCCCGCCCTCCAGTTTTCTCACTGCCGGAAGCTTCTTTACCGTTCCTGCCAGTGAATCCATGCGGGTGGTATTCACCGGAAACTGGTCGTCGCCGTCATACATCCAGGAATCGCCATCCTTTGTAAATGCCAGCACATTTCCGTCATTATCGTAGGAAACAGCTTTTATTCCAGAGAAATCGGTCATATATATTTTTTCGTTTTCCGCCTGCTGCTGTTCCTTTTCCTTTGTATGAGCCTGATACGCCCCGACACCGGCATAGATAACGCCCAGCGCCGCGACCACCAGACAGCCTGTAAGCAGTCCGTAATTCTTCTTCATTGCCACGCCTCCATTTTTATTTTGCCGCACGGCTAAATAATTACTTTCTATAAACGTCTCCGCTTCAGCCACACCATAAGGCCCGCCGCCACGGTTATCACCGGAATGACGAGAATAAAGACGATTCCCCACATGCCGCCATGAGTCACCGTGTTGTATGTCACCTCAAGGCTCTTGGACGGTATGGAAACGTTGGTCACATCTTCAAAATTGGCCGTTACCGCGTTCATAAACAGGTCCAGATTCGTAAGATTCGTAAATGTACTGTTTAACCCGTCATCGATCAGAGAAGGCGTACCGAATACCGTCAGTCTCGCAGTGCCGGAATCCAGTGTTTTCACCGCCGTTGCCCCCAGAATGTAGGTGCCCGGTGTCTGCCCGTTTTCCGTGACAAGCATGCCGCCATCCGTTGTCTCCATAAACGGCTCTACCGTAACCTCATCAGGAAGTGTCTCCAGCTGGCTAAATGCAGCGGACTGAAGGATCAGAGCAGTGCTCTTTCTGTCAACTCCCGTCGTAATCTCACTGCCGGATACGAGAGTCGGGAAAATGTAATAGGGATTATTCTGGTAGTAGCTCTTCGTATCGGCCGCCAGGCCATTTTCCATATTTAGACCGTAGGCGTTCATAACGGCATTCAGATTGGGTCGGTCCTTATCGGAATATCCGGTAATTAAAAGTACATTTCCGCCGCCATCCAGGTAGTCTGTCACCATGGTTTTCTCATCGTCAGCAAGATCATTTGCCGGTGCATTTATCATGAGAAGCTCGCAGTCCTCCGGGATCCCGCCTCCTGTCAGTAAGTTGATGGTATTTACCGTAAGGCCTGACTTTTCCAGCATATCGGAAGTAAGCGTACCTAACGCCGCCTCCCCATGACCTTCCGTCACATAGATATTTTTCTGCACATCATTTGTTACATAGGAGACAGCACTGGTAAGCTGGCCCTCTCCGTCGAACTCCGTCTCCTTTGCCTGGCCGTAATAATAGTAAGACATCTGGTCATATTTAATGATATCGCTCATCTGGATCGTTTCCGTTTTTCCATTATCCTCACACATCACCAGAATCGTATTGTTCTCTGCGTTCAGCTGCTTTACCTGGTCCGGGTGCAGGACGGAATCCACGTTCTCTACCTTAATATGATCCGAGAGATCCGCATACCGGTTAACAAAGCTTGTAATTCTGTCATCCACCGCCGATGGATCTGCCACCACGTAAATCGTTACGTCCTTATCGAGGGATGCGAGAAGCTCCTTCGTCGTATCTCCCACCGTATAAATCTGTGTACCGCTCAAATCCCACTGGCGTACCTTTTCAGGAAGACGGCCTACGATCATATTTAACAGCACGACAGCTGCGATTACGATCACAGAAAGGATCGCCGCGTAGCCGCCCTTTTTTAGTTTTCTTGTCATTTCCAGCCTCCTAGTTTTGAGTAATTAGCTCCATCTGCGTTTTTCCACGGACTGCACGGTCAGAAATACCAGCAGAAAAATAATGCTCGCATAGTAAATGAGACCACCCGCATCAAAAATATAGTTGTTGGCAAAATTCTGAAACACATCCGTAACCGCAATCTTCTCTACAAGATTTACGAGAGCGCGGTCAAACATGCTCTTTTTGGCAACATACGCTCCCACCAGGGCGACGATTCCCGCCGCCTCCAGCACAAACGCCAGAAGGTTATGGCTCGTTACCCGATGAAGGATCACCACGCAAAGTGTCCAGAGAAGCAGGAAGCCCACCAGCGAGCCGGAGGCCGAGGTCGGAAGGAAGTTCACGAGGCTGGGCCACAAAAGCAGCAGCAAAATGACTCCGAAGGTTCCCACCGCCGCGATAATCTGGCTCTCTGTTGTGGACGATATAAACATTCCAATGGCAATGTAAACACAGCCCAGAAGGAAAAACGCCAGGATTGACGCGTAATCCGTCTTTAAGTATGCCGTTCCATTCATCTTTATTATGAGCGGGCAAAGGCAGGAAATGAGGACCGGAACCGCAAAAACAGTAACCATGGACAGATATTTGGCCAGAACCATTTTCGGTACGGAAACCGGTGCTGTGAGAAGCAGCTGGTCCGTCTTCGTCTTCCTGTCATCTGCAAAGCTTCTCATGGTCAGAACCGGAATGCCGATCATCACGATCGTTACCATGCCGGACAATGTATAGGAAAAATACGGATAACCGCTCATCAGATTGTAAGCCATGAAGTAAATTCCGACAAACAGAACCAGAAACGCGATGAATACATATCCGGTCATGTATTGGAAATACGACTTCAATTCCCTTTTATAAATCGCCGCCATTTATACTTCCTCCTTTTCGGTTTCTGCCGTGAAGTCTTTGTCAGGATCATTTTCCTCTTCTGCCGCGTACGAAGCATTGTCGGGATTAGTTTCCTCTTCTGCTGCGTACAAGGTATTGTCGGAATCATTTTTCTCTTCTGCCGCGTACGAAGCATTGTTGGAATCAATTTCCTCTCCTTCCGCGCCCGAAGCATTGTCCGCAGTCAGTTCCAGGAATACCTCTTCCAGAGATGCCTTTGAAGTATGCATGGATAGAATCGGGATCCTCCGGTCTGCAAACGCAAAGAAAATAGTCTCTCTGATGTCCGTCTGCGGAATGATATTCATGTCTTCGTTTTCTTCACTTTCCTCTCTCTCTTCGCTCTCTTCTCTCTCCGCGTCCTCAGCCCTATCTTCCAGGCAATTCTCTCCCATCAGCTGGAAGGTCACCTTCCTCACGCCTTCCTCGCCGCTCTCGCTCACCGCGATTTCCTCTGCTCCGTCAATCGCTTCGAGAATCTCCCGGATCTCTTCTTCCTGTCCCTTGACGAGCAGTTCCATGCCGGCGGCCCCGGCCATCTGACGCTCCAGATTCTCCGGCGTGTCGCTGGCGATCAGCTTTCCACGGTCAATGATCAGGATATGGTCGCAGACCGCGCTGACCTCGGAAAGGATGTGGGAGCTTAATATCACTGTGTGTTTTTCTCCCAGTTCCCGGATCATATCCCGGATCTCGATAATCTGTTTTGGATCGAGGCCTACAGTCGGCTCATCTAAAATGATCACAGGAGGCATACCTAGCACCGCCTGGGCCAGCCCGACACGCTGCCTGTAGCCCTTTGACAGATTTCGGATCAGCCTTCCCTGCACGTCTTCCAGCTTCGCCAGCGCTACCACCTCGCCGATGGCACTTTTTCGTTCCTTCTTCGGTATCCGTTTTAATTCCGCTGCAAATTCCAGCTGCTCCATAACCGTCATATCGACATAAAGAGGAGGAAGCTCCGGCAGATAGCCGATACATTTCTTCGCTTCCTCAGGTTCTTCCAGTATGTTGTGTCCGTTGATCAGGACATCTCCCTCCGTAGCACCGATATAACCGGTCATGATGTTCATGGTAGTCGATTTTCCGGCGCCGTTAGGTCCTAAAAAGCCGTAAATCTGACCGTCTTCGATGGTAAAGTTCAGATGATCCACTGCCAGATGGCCGCCGTAATCTTTTACGAGATTCTTTACTTCTATCAACTCGTTCTCCTCCTGATTTCTATATTTACACGGGCGCGGGAAAGGGCCGCTGACATCTGGCCTCACCGCACGCCTCGCATATTCGGTGTTAATACATAGGGTAAAAAATAAATGTGTTGATTCTGTGTTCATATTTTGATGTTTCTGTGATAAAAGTGTGAACCAAAAAAGCAGAGGCAGCTGAAACGCATCCGCGTCCAAGCCCTCCTCTGCTTTATAACCTCCTGCCGGCGTCATTTCTCCGTGCTTCTCTTCTGAAGCATCACCGTCAGGATAAATTGATTTTCTTTCACCTCATATTCCGCGCTTCCAAGGTATTTTTCAGCGCTCTTCCGAATATTCTGAAATCCCAGTCCATGCCATTTTAAATCGTCCTTTCTGGTTATCAGCGAAAAATCGGACGAATCTCTGCTCAGAACACCATCGAAACTATTCCGAATCACGGTAAAGAACATATTGTTTCTTTAATAGGAAATGAAGAAATATTTTATATGTTTGTCCGACCACCTCGCTAAATCGGTCGGCCTTACAAGCAATCTGGATATATTGAATCATATCCTCTAAAGTTTTAGATATGATATTTTACGAAAGTTCTTGAATTATTGTAAAGTATTGTTTATAATAAAATTATAAACAAAGAAAGCACCCACTCCAAAAGTGGAGGCTCCCAAGTTGATAAGTTACATGTCCTTAATGGACACCGCTCACCCTGTGGGTAGACAGGGTGAGCTTTTTATTTACGCTTATTTCTCTTATCGAGAAAGGCGATCAACGCTACAATCCAGCAGCCAAAGGACATCAATAAGGTTAAAATCCCTATAAATATCGATATAATCTCGTATGCTGTCATGGGCGCCACCTCCTTCCTATGTATTCCGGCGAACCGGTCGCAGGGCTGGGAGGCTGCCACTCCTGTCATGAGTGCTTTCCACTTACCATTCTAGTATAAAATTCTATTATTTGCAATCTATAATTAGAGAAATCGAGACACTCATAATAATAGATATAGATACGCAGTATCTATAAGTCCCTTCCCCAAAAAGAAGACATCATCCCGCCAGAAAAGAAACCGCCCACACAAAAAAAAGCCGCCGTCCCATCTGATCCCCTCATCCGGTACGGCAGCTCATCTCACTGGTTCACAAACCCATTTCCTTTGATCCCAGTTTACTATTCTTTTCCCTCAGACATCCTCTTCCAACTATACCAACCGTTACAGACAGTCCAACTATTTCAGTTCCTCCAGCGTATCCGTAATCAGCTTATCCATATCTTCCGCATACTGGTCCACCGTCAACTGGCCGGCCAGCACCTCGATCAGCTTATCTCTCAAATCATTCTGAATCGCCCCGGTAAACGCCTGGTAGCCCCACTCTGCACCCGGCTGCGATCCGGTAGCTGCCAGCTCCTGAGAGAAGATCGTGAAGAATTCTTTTCCGTATTCATAGTCCAGACTCTCGTTGCCCTTAACCTGAGATAGGTAGCTGTTTTCCACGCAGTACTGCGCATTGTTCTCCGCTTTGGAAATCCATTCGATGAATTCCGCAGCTTCCTTTTCCACACCGGTGTTCTGGAAAGCAGCCAGGTACTTGCCGCCCGGTACGGAGGAACGGATCGCTTCCTTTGGCAGATAGGTGACGCCCCAGTCGAAGTCCGTAATCTCTTCCTTATAGTTTGCAATCATCCAGCTTCCCGCAAAATGCATGGCCACCTGACCGGTACGGAACAGGTTGTTGGGGTTTTCCGATCCAAGCCATACAGAGGTCGGAATAATTCCCTCGTCGTGCAGATCCTTAAAGAAGCTTACCGCCCTTTTCGTCTCATCTGTGTTGAAATTCGACGCCGTTAAATCGCTGTTTAACATGCTGCCTCCAGCCTCGTACAGCAGAGTGGTGAAACGCTGCGGAGACTTGTCATAGACCAGTCCGTATTTACAGTCGCTCTTATCCATCACGGTCTTCATGGCTTCCTTCCATTCATCCCAGGTCCAGATCTCATCCTCTGACTGCGGCACAGCCACACCGGCTTTTTCAAACGCTGTCTTGTTATAAATTAATCCATTGGCCGTTACATCCATGGGAGCCGCCAGGATTTTTCCGTCAAATATAAACTTTAAACCCTCGCCAAAGCTGTTCTGGAACGCATCCTTGTCCGACACGTATCCGCCCAAATCCACCAGCTGGTTCTGGAACGGCCCGATATTCGTAAGCCTGGCCAGCGCCGGAGCTTCCTTGCCGTTGATCATGTTCTTGATCTTGCTTTCGAGATCCGCATACGGAACTTCAATCAGCTCGATCTTGATATTCGGATGCTCCTCCATATATTTGTCGGCCAGTTTCATGAAGGATTCCCCCTCTTTTCCATCACTGAACCAGACGACATCCAACGTCTTTACTTCATTTTCGGCTTTCCTGCCCCCGCCGGAACAGCCGGAAAGCGTCCCCAATACCATAGCCCCTGCCAGCAGAACTGATAACCATTTCTTCATAATATCCTCTCCTTTACTCTTGATACGCTTATTTTATCAGTTATTTTGCACAATTAATCACAGATAAATCATCAAAAATCATACATTATTGTTCTTTTTATTCTGTGCATACTTTTTCGGTGTTATCCCCGTATTCTTTTTAAACACCGAGATAAAGTGGCTGTCACTGTTGTAAGAAAGTTTCAGCGCCACATCCGTGACCGAAGTTCCCTTTTTCAAAAGCGCTTTGGCCGCAATAATCTTCTGGTTCGTCACATACTGCAGAACCGTAAACCCGGTCTCCTTTTTGAAATAATGGCTCAAATAATAACGGTTCATATAGAATTTTCCCGCAATCTCATCCAGGTCCAGTTTTTCCTCCACGTGGGTCGCGATGTATTTTTTGATCTGTTCCACCCGCTCCCGGTACAGAATCGGGTCCCGGAACTTCTCCTCCTCCCCTTTCCGTTTCCGTTCCTCCGGATCCGGGGCAGTATGTTTCTCCTTCGTAAAAAACTTATACATCTCATTGATGGCGGTAATCAGCTCCAGAATGGAGAGGCGGATCTTTACAGACGCTTCATCACTGCTGCCGCTGCCTATATTTGTCTCGATTCTGGCCAGCAGCCGCTCTACCCGCTTCAGATTTTCCCCCTCCAGATAGAGCTTGTGGACGAAATCATCACCCCTGTTCTCGAAAAACATGCCAAAGTCATAGCCAAACGCCTTTTTCATCGGTTCCAGCAGTTCCGGTTCAAACATCAGGACGTAACGGTTGTATTCCTG
The DNA here is from genome assembly GCF_046966825.1 of Hungatella sp. NCBI lineage: Bacteria > Bacillati > Bacillota > Clostridia > Lachnospirales > Lachnospiraceae > Hungatella > Hungatella sp. Next base: position 9,859 of record NZ_JBKVCZ010000175.1, read on the forward strand.
TCCCTCCGCCCCGCTGGTGCGGTGGTATTCCCGGTTGTTAATAAAAAACAGATCACCCTTCATCACACGGTAGACGCGGTCACCGATTTCCAGCAGCGCCCCGTCGCTTAAAAACAGAATAATCTCATATTGGTTATGAAAATGAAAGCCCTGCATCGACCAGTTTTGTGTACTTCCATGAAAATAATACAGAGATTCAAATTCTTCAAAAAATACGCGTTCTTTCATTGTCACAACCTCCTGGTGTACTGTACTGATGATGTTTCGGGTCATGAATGCCAGTAATCCGTCAATGCCTCCTGAAGGGCCAGTATCATCAGTGCCTGTCCATACGTCATGGGGCAGCACGGAATTTTATTATAAAATTCCTTATCAAGCCCGATTGGGGTGCCATAAGATACATTCTTCACCGTTCCGTCATCGTCGATGTTGTCCAGCAGCCCCTTCACGGCCTTTTCTATGAGCCCCTCGTACTCTTCCCGTTTCAGAATTCCAAGCCTCACGCCCTGCATAATGCCCCTTAAAAATGCCGCGCTGGCGGAGAGTTCCAGGTAGCTGTCCGGGTCGTCGATTACCGTGTGCCACAGCCCCGTTTCCGGATCTGCATACCGTTTTAGTGCCTCCACCTGATTTTCATAAACCGTAAGGAAATGGCGTTTCAGCCCTTCCTCCATGGGAATTTCCTGGATCAGCTCCATTGCCACAATCGTATACCAGCAATTTCCACGCCCCCAGAGAATTCCGCCGTAATTGTCGTTCCGCTTAAAATTAAAGCCATGGTAAAACAGCCCCTCATTTTTATTCAGAAGGTATTTAATGTGGCACAAAACCTGATACTTTGCTTCCTCGATATAGTCCGGCCGGTGTAAGAGCCTGCCGGCCCTGGCCAGAAACAGCACCGTCATAAACAGTGTGTCGATCAGGATCTCCGAGTCATTGGGATTGCCGGTGATCATATGCTGAAAACAGCCGTCTCCGGTCCGGATCAGTCCTTTTTCCTCCATGATCCAGTCCGCCCATTCCCCAATAAAGGCGAGATAGGACTCCTTTTTTGTAATTTCATATAGGTAGGTGAGTGTCAGCATGGGGGAAGTCGTATTCACATTTTTTTCAACGATACCCTCCTCCATGCGTCTGTCATACCAATCCGTCAGGAATGTGAGCAGCTCCGGCTTCCGGCTCATCTCATAATACCGGTAAAGGCCGAAGAGTCCCACCCCCTGCGGCCATTCCCAACAATTGATGTCGATCAGGCTGACCGGATATTTCTCCTTCATTCCATTATTTTTCAGTATCATCATCTTGTCAGATACAAGATTCAGCTTTTCTTCCATAATCTGCTTCTCAACCACGATCGCATTCCTCCAGATTTAATTTGCCCTCCACGTCCAGCGGATAGTCATAGACCGTTTCTCCGTTTACTTTCAGAAGGAAATCCGGGCCGGTCAGGAACTCCGTTCCCCTTTCATCCCTTACCACGGTCTCCTCCCCGTCTGTCCGAATCTCTATTTTCTTAAACGCAGCAAGCAGCGCATCCAAATCGCCGTACTCGTCCATACGTCCTGCCCGGATAACCCACACATTATCACGGCCCTGACTCATGAATTCCCGGAAACAGTTTGGTCCCTCCTGCTGCATGGTCAGCCCGTTCATCGCCTTCACCGCAATGTAAGCGCCGTCCTTTTCCAGGACAATGACGCCATCTTCCCCAAGATACCGGGTAAACGCAGAGAGAGGTATGTAAGCATGAGTATAGCCGATTCGTTCCTCCCTGCCAATCCGATACCGGAGAATCGCCGTATTGCGGTACTGGACTGCCAGAGGCAGACTCCCATTTCCGGCCCAGAAGTTAGGCCGGCCGCTGCCGTATGGGAATGACTCCCCCGGGTGGTTTACAAACACTTGGGCCAGTTCATCAATCACCGCCTGTACAATATGCTCCTGATACCCCTTCGGAATTGGTTTTACTCCCACCGCAGTCGAGAGCAGGGCATAAGC
>NZ_JBKVCZ010000176.1:0-11788 GCF_046966825.1 Hungatella sp.
CATAACGGCTCTTGTCTGCATCTTGGCAATCTCAGGATAAGTAACTGCCAGACGGCAGCCTCTGTGGCCCATCATTGGGTTGAATTCATGTAAGTCAGCACATTTCTCTTTAATTGCTTCTACAGTGATTCCCATATCAGCAGCTAAAGCTTCGATGTCCTCTTCCTTTGTCGGAAGGAACTCATGTAACGGCGGATCTAAGTAACGAACTGTCATTGGTCTGCCTTCCAGAGCCTTGTACATCGCCTTGAAGTCGCCCTTCTGGAACGGAATCAGTTCATTTAATGCTTCTTCTCTTGCTTCAACCGTATCGGAAAGGATCATCTTTCTGATCTTCGGGATTCTGTCTTCTTCGAAGAACATATGCTCGGTACGGCAGAGGCCGATACCTTCTGCGCCTAACTTCACTGCGTTTAATGTATCAGCAGGAGTATCCGCGTTTGTTCTTACATGGAGTGTTCTGAACTCATCAGCCCATCCCATGATTCTGCCGAAGTCACCGCTTACGGTAGCTTCTACTGTAGCGATATCGCCAAGGTAAATCTTACCTGTGGAACCGTCTAAGGAGATGTAATCGCCTTCTTTGATGGTATGTCCGCCAAGTTCGAAGTACTTAGCTGCTTCATCAATCTTGATCTCGCCGCAGCCGGATACACAAGCGGTACCCATACCACGTGCAACAACTGCTGCGTGAGAGGTCATGCCGCCGCGAACGGTTAAGATACCTTCTGCTGCGTGCATTCCTTCGATATCCTCAGGGGAGGTCTCAAGACGAACGAGAACAACTCTCTCGCCTGCCTCATGATGAGCCTTTGCGTCCTCAGCTGTGAAGTAAACCTTACCAGCTGCAGCACCAGGAGATGCCGGAAGAGCGGAACCGATTACTTCGCCTGCCTTTAATGCAGCGGTATCGAATGTCGGATGCAGTAACTGATCGAGGGATTTTGCTTCGATTCTTAAAACTGCTTCCTGTGGTGTGATCTTTCCTTCGTCTACTAAATCGCAGGCAATCTTGATGGCTGCCGGAGCAGTTCTCTTGCCGTTACGTGTCTGTAAGAAGTATAATTTGCCTTCCTGGATCGTGAATTCCATATCCTGCATATCGCGGTAATGGTCTTCCAGCTTATGAGCGATTGCCATGAATTCTTTGTAGCATTCCGGTAAATCCTGCTCCAGCTTTGTGATCGGCTGTGGTGTACGGATACCAGCAACAACGTCCTCGCCCTGAGCATTGATTAAATACTCGCCGTAGATGCCGTTCTCACCAGTAGATGGGTTACGTGTAAATGCAACGCCTGTACCGGAGGTATTGCCCATGTTTCCGAATACCATGGCCTGTACGTTGACAGCGGTGCCCCAGTCGCCAGGAATATCGTTCATACGTCTGTAAACGATCGCACGAGGGTTGTCCCAGGAACGGAAAACAGCCTTAACAGCTTCCATTAACTGAACCTTCGGATCCTGCGGGAACTCTTCGCCCATTTTCTCTTTGTAGATGGATTTGTATTTTGCGATAACTTCCTTTAAATCATCGGCAGTTAAGTCTGTATCGTACTTAGCGCCCTTAGCTTCCTTTACTTCATCAAGGATGCCTTCGAAGAAAGTCTTGCTCATCTCCATAACAACGTCGGAGAACATCTGGATAAATCTTCTGTAAGAATCGTATGCAAATCTTGGGTTGCCTGTCTTCTTGGCAAAGCCTTCCACTGCAACGTCGTTAAGTCCCAGGTTTAAGATTGTATCCATCATACCAGGCATGGATGCTCTTGCGCCGGAACGTACAGATACTAATAACGGATCTTCGGTATCACCGAATTTTTTACCCTGAATTTCCTCTAATGTCTTCAGAGCGTCAAAAATCTGTCCCTGAATCTCATCAGTAATCTTCTTGCCGCTGGTATAATAGTCTGTACAAGCTTCTGTCGTTACAGTAAAGCCCTGTGGAATCGGAAGACCTAAATTAGTCATCTCCGCTAAGTTAGCTCCCTTACCGCCTAACAGGTTCTTCATGTCGGCACTGCCTTCTTTGAACAAATAAACCCATTTTGTTGCCATAAGTATTTCCTCCTCAAATAAAGTTATCGGTTCGCTTTCGCGCCGGAATAAAAAAAACGCGCAAAAGACCTGTCAATATTATATCATAATTCAATTTCTAGTAAAGAGGTTTTCTTGATTTACCGGCAAAAATTCGCTCTTTTTTCAGTACAATTTTATGAAAGTACTTTCAAATTCTGTCATTTTCCGATATGCGATTTTTGTTCGTATATACGATTTTCCATTATCTGACATGTCCCTGCTATTATCAGATATCCCATTTCTTCCTCTTATATAATCTCACACTTTGTCCGTGACACGAAAACGCACCTTTTCAGGACGGAAGGGTCTGGAGGCGCGGTGAAAGACCTGGCGGAAAAGCAGTTCTTTTATAATATACAGCGTTTTTGCAAGGTATTCCTTTTTCGGCGTTTCCCGGAAAAAGTCGTCCTCCATTCCGTCGCGGCTGGAATTATCCAGAGTTCCCTCGTATAAGAAATACGGCTCCAGCAGTTCGGAAAACAGCTTTGGCGTATAACGGTAATAAGGCTGGTGGAGTTTGATTCCCGCCGCCTCCAGAACCTTCGCGACAAACTCGCCGCAGTGAAACGCCTTATAGAGCGGATGACCTCCGAAGACCGGGATCAGAAGCATATGGATTAAATTGTACATGATCTCGGGATCATTTTTCACGTCTTCCATGTATTGGATGGCGTTCCGGTATCCCTCTTTGGTGACTGGCACCCGGAAAATCTTCGTGTAAATGGGCACATCCTCCCCCAGCGTATAATAAATCCTCTTCTCCTCAATATATCCGGAGATGGGAGGCGTCTTTGCCCGGAGCCTGGAAAATGCATAAAAATGGGTGTACGTATCGTCCAGCGACACCGCCGCATGAGTGTACTGGTAGCCCGTCGCCCGCTGTGTCAGGCGGCCGAAGCCGGAGGGGAGGTAGAGCAGAAGAATATAGATGTATTCCATCGGAGTTCCTTTCTTGCCTTTTTCCCTATTCTACCATATAATTTGATCAGAGGACAGCGCAATTGGAAGGAGGGATGGTATGATACTGCTGGTAAAACCGGAGGCCGCAGACAACGGCTTCAGCCTGGATATGGCTCTTAAGACGGAGCCGCTGGAACTGGAGTATATAAAGGCCATGCTGAAGGAATATAATGTGGAAAGCATGATCTATGAAGCCTCCTTCGACAGGCGCAGCTTTGATGAAATTTTTAATGAATACACCCCCGACGCGGTGGCCGTCACCGGCTATATCACGCAGGAAAAATTAATGCTCTCCTACGCCCGGCGTGCGAAGGCGCTGCGCCCCGGCTGCGTCACCATCATCGGCGGCTCCCATGCCCAGCTGAACCCGGAGCGTTTCTTCGATCCCGCCGTGTCCTACATATGCCGTTCCGACAATATCTATGCGGTTGCGGAGGCACTGAAGGCGGAGGGGCTCATTCCGCCGGAAAATGGTTTTTGTCCGCCGGAGCTGTCTGTGATTGACGGACTTTGTTATCCGGAGAATGGGGGCTGGCACAAAAATCCCATGAAACCGTTTGATTTAAACAAACTCCCAATCCCCGACCGAAGTGCCTTCTCCACCTATCAGGACCACTACCGCTACTTAGACGTCTCCCCTGTAGTCCTTTTAAAGACCTCATCTTCCTGTCCCTACCACTGTGCCTTCTGCTATGGCCGGGAGCTCAACTGCGGCACCTACTGCCAGCGGGACTTGGAAAAGATCATCGAGGAGCTGGAGACCATCCCCTGCGGCAATATCCAGATCGCCGATGACGACTTCCTGTACGATGTTCCGAGGCTGAAAGAATTTATGCGGCTGCTCCGGGAGCGGAATATCAAGAAGACCTTTATCTGCTACGGACGCTCGGATTTTATCGCCGTTCATGAAGACTTGATCCGTGAACTGGCGGAGGCCGGCTTCCGTTACATCATGGTCGGCCTGGAGGCGGTTTCCGACAGCTTTCTGGACTCCTATCAGAAGCATTCCTCCCAGTCTCTCAACATTAAGACCATCCGGATGCTTCAAAAATACAGCATTCATCTGGTGGGGCTCTTCATCATCGACAGCCGTTTCAAGAAAGAGGATTTCCGTAACATGCGGCGTTTTATCCATGCACACCGGATCACCTATACGGGAGTCTCCATTTTCACGCCCATACCGGGCACGGCGCTGTTTAACGAATACAGGGACAGACTGACCACGGATAACTGTGAAAAATGGGACTTCATGCATCTGGTAGTCAAACCGGAATGCATGAGCCGCTTTCATTTTTATTTTGAATACTATCTTCTCGTTATGGATTTGTTCCGAATTGCGCAGAAAGCCGGAATATACAGCTTTCTGCGATTAGAAGACTATAAGAATATTTTTCTGAAGCTGCTCTTTACAGACAGCTTTAAGCCCCGGACACGCCGGTAGACGGCAGTTTTTTATTCTGGCCTGCCAGCAGAAACCGGCAGATGATCAGCGTTACAAATTCCGTTACAGGCATGACGGACCAGATTCCGGTAACGCCGAAAGCGACCGGCAGAAGGAACACGAGAATTCCGTTTATCACCATCCCTCTCATCATGCAGATGAACAGGGAGTATCCCGGCTTCATCACGGACTGGAAATAGGTGCCGTAAAGAATATTAAAGCCCATGGCGAAGAATGACAGGAAATAGATCCGCACGGCCGGGACCGACATGGCCAGGATCTCCGCCGTCGGCTTCACGAAGGCCGCGGTCACCAGGGCTGGCAGAAGAAGGCCGATTCCCGTAAACAGAATACCCGATATGGTCACCGCCATCTCTCCCATATGGCGCGTCTCTTTTAATCTGGACTTTCTGCCCGCACCGTAATTGGTGGCGAGTATCGGCTGTACGGCCTGGGAGATGCCGTTGCTGATGGACGCCACGATCAGCGCGCTGTTGGAGATAATTCCGTACACAACCACACCCAAATCGCCCACGTAGACCAGAAGCTGGCGGTTGAATAAAAATGTCACCACGCCGTTGCACATCTCCAGCAGGAAGCTGGCAAATCCGTTGACCACGACCTCCCACGCCTTCTTCCATTCAGGGCGGGCTACCACCTTCAGCGTGTTGTCCGGCGAGAAAAGATGGGTCAGCAGGATTCCAACCGTCAGGAGGGAACCGATCACCGAGGCGATCGCCGCCCCGGCCATCCCCATTTTCATTGGAAATATAAATATATAATCCAGTACCACATTGGTCACACCGCCGGACACAACCGCCGCCATGGATACCTTCGGCGCCCTGTCGTTCCTGACAAATGCCTGTAAAAAGGCTGAGAACAGGAAGACCGGAGCGCCCGTAACCAGAACGCGGCCGTACTCGTCGACATAATTTCCCATAGTATCATTTCTGCCCAGAAATTCCGTCACAGGCTTAAAAAGCAGGTGCCCGCCTGCAATGTAGAAGACCGCAAAGGCCACGGCCAGCCAGAGAGCCACCGTAAAATACTCCCTTGCCGCCTGCTCGTCCCGGCGTCCCTTCGAGATCGAGAGGAGAACGCCTCCTCCGACGCCGAAGAGCATGCCCGTTCCAAAAAACAGGCTGAATAAGGGAAGCAGCAGGTTCAGGGCCGCGATTCCCACAGGCCCCACTCCCCGGCCGATCATCAGCGTATCAGCCAAAATATAAATAGAAGTAACCAGCGTAGCACTGATGGACGGCATCAGATACTTGATAAACAGCTTTTGTACCGGCTCTTCCAAGAGATTTAGTTTCTGCACAATATTCCTCCTTCTGTTGAAATCCTTTATCAGTTTACCATTTTTTCTTTAAATAACAAGCTGCTTTATAATAATTCTGTAAAATTGCCCTACTTTACATTGTTTCTGCCACCAAAATATGGTAAAGTAGAATTAGCTCTAATAACAATCTTTCAAACGATAGGAGGAATTACGTATTATGAAAAAGAGAGCATTAGCAGTAACACTGGCGGTCATGATGGCTGCATCCTTAAGCGCATGCGGTTCTTCGAATTCCGGTTCGGGCAGCACGACAGCCGCTCCCGCTGAGACGACGACTGCCGCGGAAGCCAAAGCGACAGAGGCCGAGACGACAGCCGGTACCGCAGTGAAATCGGAAACTTCCGATGGTTATGAACTGGCTCTTGTTACCGACCTCGGTACTATCGACGACAAATCCTTCAACCAGGGTGCATGGGAAGGCATGAAGAAATACGCGGAAGAAAACGGTATTTCCTACAAGTACTACCAGCCTCAGGAAGGAACAACGGACTCTTACTTAGAGACCATCGGTCTGGCAATTGAAGGCGGTGCAAAACTGGTCGTATGCCCTGGATTCTTATTTGAAGAGCCTGTTTATCTGGCTCAGGACCAGTACAAGGACGTACATTTCATTCTTCTGGATGGCGAGCCTCACAGCGGCGACTACTCGGAATACAGAACCGAGGCCAATGTAATGCCGATTCTGTTCCAGGAAGATGAGCCTGGTTTCCTCGCAGGCTATGCGGCAGTAAAAGACGGCTATACCAAACTGGGATTCTTAGGCGGTATGGCAGTTCCGGCCGTAATCCGTTACGGCTACGGCTTTGCAGAAGGCGCTGACTACGCGGCCAAGGAGATGGGCGTGGACGGCATTGAGATTATGTACAACTACACAGGCGCATTTGCCGCGACACCGGAAGCGCAGTCCATGGCTGCATCCTGGTATCAGAACGGCACGGAAGTCATCTTCGGATGCGGCGGCGCAGTTGGAAACTCCGTTATGGCGGCGGCAGAAGAAAAGAGCGCCAAGGTAATCGGCGTTGACGTTGACCAGAGTTACGAATCCGATACTGTAGTCACTTCCGCCATGAAACAGCTTTCCGTATCTGTTTACGACGGCGTAAGAGATTTCTATGCAGGCAGCTTCCCGGGCGGCAAGACCAGTATCTTCTCCGCGAAGAACGACGGCATCGGTCTTCCGATGGAGACCTCCAAGTTTACGAAATTCACACAGGCAGATTACGACGCTGTCTATGCCCAGTTAAAGGATGGCAAGATCACTCTCGTACAGCCGTCTGAAGACAACAACGATCCGACTAAGGACTTAAAGCTTGAAAAGGCAACTATCAACTTCGTAGAATAATCGAGTCTACATAAGAAAGGAGATGTCGTTTGATTCCCCAGTCACAACTGAAGACGGGTATCTTACGGCATCTCCTTTTTTGCACTGCAAGGGGGTTCTCATGGATGATTATATTATCGAGATGCTGAATATTACGAAGGAATTTCCCGGCATCATCGCCAACGACAACATCACTCTGCAGCTGAAAAAGGGTGAGATTCACGCCCTTCTCGGCGAAAACGGCGCAGGGAAATCGACGCTCATGAGCGTGCTGTTCGGCCTCTATCAGCCGGAAGCGGGCGTCATTAAAGTCAGAGGAAAAGAAGAAAAGATTACCGGGCCGCTGGATGCTAACGCGCTGGGCATCGGCATGGTACATCAGCATTTCAAACTGGTACATAATTTTACGGTTCTCCAGAATATCGTCCTCGGCATGGAGACCACGAAACACGGCTTTTTGAAAATGGACGACGCACGGAAAAAAATCATGGATTTGAGTGAGAAATACCAGCTCACCATCGATCCCGACGCACTCATCTCCGACATCACGGTTGGCATGCAGCAGAGAGTCGAGATTCTGAAGATGCTTTACCGCGACAATGAGATCATGATCTTCGATGAGCCCACGGCCGTCTTAACGCCTCAGGAAATCGACGAACTGATGCAGATCATGAGGGATCTGGTGAAGGAGGGGAAATCCATCCTCTTTATCACGCATAAGCTTAACGAAATCAAGGCGGTTGCCGACCGGTGTACGGTCCTGCGCCGTGGAAAATATATTGGAACCGTAGAGGTAAAGGACACCACACCGGAGGAAATGTCCGAGATGATGGTAGGCCGCAAGGTGAATCTGACCGTGGAAAAAGGCCCCGCCAATCCCAGGGACGTGGTGCTGGAGGTAAAAAATCTGTCCGTCAAGGCCACCAAAGAGGGCCACACGAAGAATCTCGTAAGCAATGTCACCTTCCAGGTCCGGAAGGGTGAGATCGTCTGTGTCGCCGGTATCGACGGAAACGGCCAGACAGAGCTGATCCACGCCATCACCGGTCTGGCCGAGATGAGTGAGGGATCCGTCCTGTTAAACGGCGAGGATGTGACGAAAAAGAGCATCCGCTATAAAAACACCCACGGTCTCTCCCATATCCCGGAGGACCGCCACAAACACGGACTGGTGCTGGACTATAATCTGGGCTACAATCTGGTGCTCCAGCAGTACTTTGAGAAGGACTTCCAGAAGTATTCCTTCTTAAAGAATGACAGCATCTACGACTATTCGGATAAGCTGATTGAGGATTACGACATCCGAAGCAGTGAGGGGGCTTATACCAGCGCCAGAAGCATGTCCGGCGGCAACCAGCAGAAGGCGATCGTGGCCCGGGAGGTTTCCAGAGATCACGACATCCTGCTGGCAGTACAGCCTACGAGAGGTCTCGACGTGGGCGCCATTGAATATATCCACAGGGAATTAATCAAGCAGCGTGACGCGGGAGCCGCGATACTGCTGGTATCGCTGGAGCTGGACGAGGTCATGAACTTAAGCGACCGGATTCTCGTCATGTTCGAGGGCTCCATTGTGGCTGATTTAGATCCCAAGAAGGTTACGGTACAGGAATTAGGTCTTTACATGGCCGGTTCGAAGAAAGAAGGTGGCAAATCATGAAACAGAAACAACCACGGGACTTACTTTCCGCCGAGCGTAAGAGAGCGGGACTTTCCTATGATGGCATCCTGTCTTCCGTCTTTGCCATCGTGCTGGGACTGATCGTCGGCCTGATCATCCTGTTTCTCTGTAATCCGGCCCAGGCACTTCCCGGGTTTGCAACCATCCTGACGGGTGCATTTACTCACGGGGCAAAGGGCATCGGACAGGTATTCTACTATGCAACACCCATCATTTTAACCGGTCTCTCTGTTGGTTTCGCCTTTAAGACGGGACTCTTCAACATCGGGACACCGGGACAGTTCATCATGGGCGGCTTCGGAGCCGTCTACGTAGGGATCCTGTGGACCTCCCTGGGACCGGCGCACTGGTTTGTTGCGCTGCTGGCCAGCGTCGTCATGGGCGCCGTGTGGGGCCTCGTTCCCGGCCTCTTAAAGGCATACTATAACGTCAATGAGGTTATCGCCTCCATCATGATGAATTACATCGGCATGTATCTCGTCAACTGGATCGTAAAGAGCAGCAAGCCCCTGTTTAACAATCTGAGAAATGAATCGAGAAACGTGGCGGCTACCGCAAATATCCCGAAGATGGGACTGGATAAGATTTCCCCCGGCTCCAGCGTCAACGGAGGCATCATCATCGCCATTATCGTCGTTATCCTGATTTATCTGCTGTTAAACAAGACCACCTTCGGTTATGAGCTGAAGGCGGTTGGCTTCAACCGCGATGCCAGCAAGTACGCCGGCATCAATGAGAAGAAAAGCATCATCATGTCCATGATGATTGCAGGCGCCATCGCCGGACTGGCCGGCGGCCTCCTCTATCTGGCCGGAACCGGAAAGCACATCGAGATCAAGGATGTTCTGGCTTCCGAAGGCTTTACCGGTATCTCCGTCGCCCTGCTGGGCTTAAGCAATCCGATCGGGGTGCTGTTCTCCGGCATCTTTATCGCTTACTTAACAGCGGGCGGATTTTATCTGCAGCTGTTTGAATTTTCAACGGAAATCATCGATATCATTGTTGCGGTTATCATCTACTTCAGCGCCTTTGCCCTCATGGTAAAGATGCTGATCGGAAAGGTGCAGAAGGCGCGCCATGAAAAAGAAGAGGCACAGACGAAAGGGGGAGGAGACGCATGAGTGTAATTTATTTTATCTTTCAGCAGACCATGTATTTCATGATTCCTCTTATGATCGTGGCTCTGGGCGCCATGTTCTCGGAACGGAGCGGTATTATCAATATCGCGCTGGAAGGAATCATGACCATGGGCGCATTTACCGGGATCCTGTTTATCCATTTCACGGGAGGCACCATGAGCGGCCAGATGCAGCTGATTCTGGCAGTCTTAATCTCCATGGCGACGGGCATGTTCTTCTCCCTGTTCCATGGATACGCCTCCATCAATATGAAGGCGAACCAGGTTATCAGCGGTACCGCCTTAAACATGTTCGCCCCCGCGTTTGCCATCTTCGTGGCCCGCGTCATTCAGGGCGTACAGCAGGTACAGTTTACCAATACCTTCCGGATCACCTCGGTTCCCATACTCGGCAAGATACCGTTTATCGGACCGCTGCTGTTCCAGAACGCCTACATTACCACCTACATCGGAATCGCAATCTTCGTGCTCTCCACTGTCGTGCTCTACAAGACGCGGTTTGGACTGCGCCTGCGCTCCTGCGGCGAGGCATCCCCAGGCGGCCGACGCGGCGGGCATCAACGTCTACCATATGCAGTACGCGGGCGTCCTGATCTCAGGAGCTCTCGGAGGCTTAGGCGGACTGGTATTCGTCGTTCCGACCTCCACCAACTTTAACGCCGATGTCGCCGGATACGGCTTCCTGGCTTTGGCCGTCCTGATCTTCGGCCAGTGGAAACCGGTGAAAATCATGCTGGCCTCCCTGTTCTTCGGACTGATGAAGGCAGTGGCCGCCGCCTACTCCGGAATTCCGTTCTTAAGCAGCCTCGGAATACCCAGCTATTTTTACAAGATGGTGCCGTATATCATCACATTGATCGTGCTGGTATTCACCTCGAAGAACTCCCAGGCTCCGAAGGCGGAGGGCGTGCCTTACGACAAGGGACAGAGATAAAAAGATGATACAGAAATCAAAGAAGTCCTCCCAGCCATGGCGCTTTCAGACGCAGCCGTGGCTGGGAGGACTTCTTCCTTTGTCCATACAGGAATCATTGTGCCCCCCGTTGCACCCTTTTCTTTCTCTGTGGTATAATACACGAAGGAGGAATTTATCATGACACCATTAAAGGAACTTTTACAGCAGGCGGATCAATTGAAAACCAGCCGCCATCAGGATATAACCATTACGGAAGACACCATAAAAGAGTTTCACAGAACAGTACTGACAGGCGGCGGCACGACACCAGCGGATTCCTACCGTACCGGTATGCCGGCCATAGATGATCATGGATACCAGCCGCCGCATCCGGAGGACGTCCCGAGGCTGACCGGCCATTTAGCCGACCAGATCCGTTCGTCGAAATCCTCGCTCCATCCCATTGAGCTGACGGCTATGGCCGGCAAACGGCTGATCGATATTCAGCCCTTTACCAGCGCCAATGAAGAGACCGCATTTCTTCTCATGAACCGGATACTGGTTTCCGAGGGCTACCGCCCCATCACCATCGGTACCGAACGCCGGGAAGCGTATCAGCAGGCGCTCACCATTTCCAGAAAAGAGTACGACATGGAGCCATTCTCCCGCCTGATTGCCGAGTGTATACTGGACGAGGGGAAGAAGTTCGATTCACAGCCCCTCTGATAAAGCAGACCCATTCACCATTCTATGATCTATAAACTGGCACCGTTGCCTGCGATCACGTCCCGATACCACCAGAACGACTTCTTGCGGTACCGCTTCAGGCTTCCGGTGCCGTCATCATTCCGGTCCACGTAGATATAGCCGTACCGTTTTTTCATCTCGGCCGTGGAGGCGCTCACCAGGTCGATACAGCCCCAGGAGGTATAGC
>NZ_JBKVCZ010000177.1:0-11611 GCF_046966825.1 Hungatella sp.
GCCAAAGGCTGAGCTCTGGCGGACCGTTTCGTAGTCCTTTCGTCCCAGAGCGCGGCTCATCATACTGGAACTGCCGACGCCAAACAGATTGTTGACCGCATTAAATGCCAGCAGCACCGGGGCCGCCAGCGTAACCGCCGCGTTCTGCACCGGATTGTTCATCATTCCGACGAAATACGTGTCCGCCAGGTTATAAATGACCATAACCAGGGAACTTAAAATGGTCGGAACTGCCAGTTTCATAACCGCCTTCGGCACTGGCATCTGCTCAAATAAAACGGTTTTCTGATTATCTATCACTATCTTCTGCCTCCTAAACTGTCTTTTTCTTAAGCGCCCTCAAAAGGGTCTCCCGAAGCACCGCCATATCGACAGGCTTTGCCACGTGGGCGTTCATTCCCGCCGCCGCTGCCGCCTGTATGTCCTCGGCAAACGCGTTGGCCGTCATCGCAATAATCGGAATGGCTGCCGCGTCCTCCCGCTCCATGCTGCGGATCGCTCTGGTCGCGTCATATCCGTTCATCCCCGGCATCTGGACATCCATCAGAACCGCGCTGTACGTATAGGGTTCCGACTCCATAAACGCGCGTACCGCCTGTCTTCCGTCGGTCGTTACCACAGTCCTGGCGCCGCTCATGGCGAGTAGCTCGCAGAGAATTTCCGCATTAATCGCATTATCCTCAGCCACCAGAAAGAGACAGCCGGCAAACGTATTACCGTCAGCAAGCGGAAATGCATTCCGCCTGGCCGTCTCTGGCTCCGCCTTCCTTTCAGCCTCCGCCGCCGCAGCCTCTTCCTCCGCCTCCAGGCAGTCAAATTCCAGTTCAATTTTAAAGCAGCTTCCTCTGCCCACCTGACTTTCTGCCTGAATACTGCCTCCCATCAGGTCAATCAGCCCCTTCGTAATACTGAGCCCCAGTCCCGTTCCCTCGATGCGTTCCGTGCTCTCATTGCGCATAAACGGTTCAAACATACAGGCCAGAAACGTTTCCGACATACCAACCCCCGTATCGCTGATCGTAAAGAGATAGCGGGCGCGGCCTGCCTCATTTGCCGAAGGCTCGACTGGAGAAATCTCTGTCAGCCGGAACTCCACGCTTCCGCCCGCCGGCGTATACTTCACCGCATTTCCCAGAATATTGATCAGAATCTGATTTAACCGCAGGGAATCGCCGTAAAAATGCTTATGCCTGACGTCTTCCATATGGACCGCAAACTGAAGCCCCGCCGCCCTGGCCTGAGGCGCCATCATCGCGGACATCTGCGCCAGCATCTCGTTTAAGGATATCTTCATGCGGTTCAGCGTAATCTGGGAACGTTCGATCTTATTCATATCCAGAATATCATTGATCAGGCTCAACAGATGCCTGGATGAGATGGATATCTTCTGCAGGCAGTCCGCCACCCTTTCCCGGTCCCCTATATGGGCGATCGCCAGAGCGGTCATGCCCATCACCGCATTCATGGGCGTGCGGATATCGTGGCTCATGGTGGAAAGGAAGTCGCTCTTCGCCCGGTTTGCCTCTTCCGCAAGGGCCAGGGCGTCTTCCAGCGCCTTCTTGGACTTCCTCTCGGCGGTCAGCGTATCCGTCACATCCGCCCTCACCAGGCCTACCGTCGAATGATTGACATCGCTCCACATAACGGTTATCTGTTTGTACCTCTCCCCCTCATCCGTATGGTACGAAAGAAGGAAATCGTATCCGTCCGGCTTCTCCCGAAGACCTTCCAGAATCGTATGGATGCGGAATCGGGCGCGGACCTCCGCCTCATTTTCCTCGGTGATGCATTGGTCAATAAATCCCAGAATTGCCTCCTCATAGCACTCGGAATAGACGGGAGGAAGATTTTCCAGAACCGTCGCCCTCGTGTACATGGTAAGGCTCCTGCTGGCCAGATTGATAAATCCGGCCAGTTCAAAGGTATAGGCAATCAGACGCAGCATTCCCTGCTGCTCCCTGACAGAATCCGTAATATCCGTTCTCGTAAGACAGATCCTTCCAAGACGGAGATCGATCGGGGACAGAGTTATACTTTTTGTGCGTATATCCCCGTCTTGATCCACAAGGGAAAAGGTGAAGGAATAAGGCCCTGACTGCAGTTTTTTTATCACATACTCCGGATTCATGTTATGCTTATACCGCTCCCGGTCTCTCGGCGCCATAACGCCAGAGTTCTGCACCCAGGAGGTCCACTCCAAATAGCTTCCCTGGGGCGGCGGAACACATAAAATGCTGTCACTTTGCGTAAGTACCCGGTAATAGTCTGCCGTCAGGTTAATATCCACGACAAAGTCATAGCTGGCGGTGGTAAGCCGATGCAGAATCCGGTCGTTAATCGTCTGATCGGTGATATCGGTGATGGCAAGGATGCCGGTGACATCGCTGCTGTCCGGCGTATCCACCAGAGTCATCATAATCTGCACGTACCGGCCCGTCGCCTCTCCCGGAATCTGGACGAAGCACTCCATACACTGCTCAAAATCTTTTCGCCTAAACGCGGCAAGAGACGGCTCATTCAAATAGATCCCATAGAATTTGCGTCTCTCTTCCTCATCCACTATCAGAGTGCCCATTCCGGTAAAGAACTCCTCCCGCACGCTTCCAAACAGTTTTAGCGGGTTCACCCCCGTGTAATCGATGATTTCCAGAATTCTGTTCTGCGTAATGTTGCAGTGCCCCACGATCAGGGCATTGGAATCCTGCGTATGGTAATGCTGAAGAATCACATCCTTGTACTGCTTCCGGATCAGCTCCTTCTCCTCCAGCTCCCCCGTCATATCCCGCAGAACCGAATAAATCCGCTTCTCCTCGCTGTCACGGTTCATGGTCAGGCTGTTCTTTATCCAGACATAACCGCCGCTGCCCTTTTCCAGGCGGTACACGATCTCACCGTTCCGGTCATTTCCCCCGACGTACGCCTCCATCTGCGCGTTCACCCGGAGTCTGTCATCCGGATGAACACCGGCCAGGGCATCCGTCTCATACAGCTGCCACGCGTCTTCCAGTGTCATATCCGTCATGTCCGCAAAGCCCTCGGAGATAAATTCCGGCTTCAGCGTCCCGTCCTTCTCATAATGAACCACCACGATACCGCCCGGAAGATGCTTTAAAACCGTCTGGAAATACTGCTCCAGACGTTCCCGCTCTCTCCTGTTGGTCACTTCCTCCGTGACATCCCGGATGTATTTTACAATGGCCGGCCTTCCATTCCAGTCAATTTCACGGAAATGGGTGCTGTAAAACCGCCCCGTCTCCCCCGTCTCCATGATATGAGACGTTCCATCCGGTTCATGGCTGGTAAGCGTACAGAACTCGCAGGGCGACGTTCTGCCGTACAGAGCTGCATAACACGCCCGCCCGACTCTGCCCCGCTCTTTCCCGCGAAAACGTCCTGATTCATTGGCATAGAGAAGCTCGTACGTCTCCCTGTCAATCACATAGATTCCGTCCGCCGTCTCCTCCGCAATCTGCTGCAGCAGACGGTCCTCTGCGGACATAGCTGTATACACAATACAAAATTTATCCTTGCCTGCTGCCCGCCGTCCGTTCAGGCGAATCCATACAGGATCTCCATTCATCTGCCGGATCCTGCATGAACGGTCCAATAATTCGCCGCTGTCATAAGCCGCACTTACCTCCTCCATCACCCGGTCCCTGTCCCTGTCGCAGATGAGGCCCAGCACATCCGGGGAAAAAGAAGGCACAAGCTGTTTTCCAGCGACATGGTAGACCGAAATACCTCCCTTAACCGCATTGAAAACATCCTGCATCGTTTCCTCGACGCAGGATGTCCGTTCAGACTCCGGAGGAGCCGGCTGATTCATGGAGAGAGAGTCTTCACGCATAGTGTCACTCCTCCTTTCCAAAGATAAAATCATACAGTGTCTGATACAGCCGTTCCGGCTCTATGGGCTTGGCCAGGTGAGCGTTCATCCCCGCTGCCCGGCTCTTTTCGATATCGTCGTCAAAGGCATTGGCCGTCATGGCAATAATCGGAATATCCCTGGCATCCGGATTGCTCAGATGGCGGATATTGACCGTTGCCGACAATCCGTCCATGATCGGCATCCGGATATCCATGAGTATGGCATCGTAATAGCCAGGCTCCGTTTTGCTGAATATCTCCAGCGCACGCAGTCCGTTTTCCGCCGTATCCACCTTAAAGCCCTGGTCCGTGAGCAGCAGAGCCGCCACCTCGGTGTTGATCGCATTGTCTTCCACCAGAAGCACGCGTTTCCCTGAAAAATCGAAATCAAAGCCCGCGGATACCTGTTCCTGCTCATCCTTCTCTCCCAGCGCCCTTGAAAATGCGGACACCAGGGAAGACTTGAACATGGGCTTGCTCATCAGTAGATTGACCCCGGCAAGCTTTGCCTCATGCTCGATGGAACTCCAGTCGTAGGCAGTCATGATAATAATCGTAACATCAGGCCCTACAATCTGCCTGATCTGTCTCGCCGTCTCGATTCCGTCCATCTCCGGCATCTTCCAGTCGATCAGTACCATATCGTAATAGGCGCCCCGGCCCCAGCATTCTCTGATTCTTTCCACGGCCTTGCGCCCGCTGTCCACCCATTCCGCCTTGATTCCCATCTCATGAAGCGTCACGACGGCGCTCTCACAGACAGCCACATCGTCATCCACAACCAGCGTCTTTAAGTGGGAGAAATTAAAATTATGCTTCTTCTGGTTATGGCGCAGCTTCTCCTCCTCCGTAATCCCCAGTTTCATATCCACGGTAAACTCCGTGCCGATCCCCTTGATGGAGCGCACCGTGATCTTGCCATCCATCATATCCACAATGCTCTTGGAGATCGCCATCCCCAGGCCCGTGCCTCCGTATAAGGCAGTAGTGCCGATGGACTCCTGGGTAAACGGCTCAAAGATATGGGGCAGGAACTCCTCGCTCATACCGATGCCTGTATCGTTGATGATAAAGCGCAGGACGGCATCGTTCTTCATCCTGCTCCGCTGAGATGCCGAGAGGGTGACTTTCCCGCTCTCTCCGGTAAATTTGATTGCATTATTCAAAATGTTGATCAGAACCTGCTGCAGCTTCATGGCGTCGCCGATGTAGTAATCGTCCAGAACCGGGTCCACAATGCACTCATAGTCAACCGCCTTCGAGGCCGCCTGCGGATAACAGATGGAATTGATTCCGCAGAGAAATTCTTCCATGGGAATTTTCTCGTTCTTCAGCAGCATCTTTCCGCTTTCGATCCGGCTCATATCCAGAATATCATTGATCAGAGACAGCAGAAAGCGGGAGGAAATACCGATTTTGGAGATGCAGTCGGCTACCTGATCGTCGTCCCCGATGGATTTGGCCGCAATGGTGCTCATGCCGATAATGGCGTTCATGGGCGTCCTGATCTCATGGCTCATCCTGGAGAGGAAATCACTCTTGGCCGCGTTCGCCTGCTCTGCGGCAGCCAGCGCAGCCGCCAGCTCCTCCTTCTGGCGCTGCTCGCCCCGCACGATATCGGTCACATCGGTGCGCACGATGCAGATCCGCCCTAACTCTCTGCTGATATAGAACACTTTAAACCGCTTGACCCGCACGTTGCCGTACTCATCCCGCATCTCCGCCATAAAGGAGTATGTGTTCTGATCCTTTAACATCTCCTTCATATATTCGCTGTCCAGCTGGCTTAAGTACTCCTTTTTCGCCGCGCTGTCCATATACTGTTCCGCAATCTTGGTAATCTCTTTCTGGAATTCTCCCTGCCACGGAATCAGATTCTTCTCCGAACTGTTGAAAGAAACCTGCTGGTACGTATTCCGCCGGATATCGACATCCGTAATGCTGTCATAATCCAGCTCCGCGATCCTCTTGAGCAGGCGCTCCGTCAGCTTCTGCTCCGTAATATCCAGGACATAAAAGAAAACGATAATATCGCCGGTCTCCGGGTTTAAGCAGGACTTGAAGTTCATGCTCCCCCAGAAGGTGCCGCCGTTATATCGGCACAGGAACTCATAATGATAATCCGTCTTTCCGGCCGCATAGTCTTCCAGCAGCTTCTCCCGCCGCAGCGCCCAGCGGAGTTCCTCTCCATATGCAGCATCCACGGCACAGGAGGCCAGACTTTCAATCGTGTCATCGTAGGAAGTTCCCGTATGGGTCAGAATGATATCCGAGGTGGACAGATAGCTCTCCACTCTATTTTGCGTGACGTTCATACGTCCCTGGATGCTGCCGTCTGAGGAAGACATCTCCGCGAAATAAGTCAGTTCCTTCTCGTACAGCTCCCTCATACGCTCCTGCAGAAGCTTTTCCTCCGTTATATCCACAAAAACGCAGTAAAAATACTGTTCACTTCCCTCTTCCTTCAGCAGCTGGGCCTTGATGGAGATCCACTTCACCGTTCCGTCCTTACAGATCAGCCGGTTCTCGTTGTGGATCGTGTTGCCGTAGGTTAGCTGCCGGTTCAGCCGGTCCGCCATAATCTCCAGGTCATCGGGGTAAATGACGGAAGCCATGGTATTTCCCATAGCCGCGAATTCCTCTCTGGTATAGCCCAGGAATTCAAACAGACCGTCATTGGCGTCAATCACAGAAAACTCCGCGTCAAAACGGCACCGGAACACGGCGCCTGGAATGTTATTATAAAGATTCAGGACTTCTTCCCTGGCCTGTTTCTGGGCGGTGACATCGACGCAGACCGACATGATCGCAGGTCTGCCGTCTTCCGCCGTCACCTCGCGGCCCTGGTCGTGAACCCAGATATAGGAGCCGTCGTGCTTCTTCATCCGGTACTCGGTCACATACTCCCCGGAGACCGCTATCTGATCGGCCACCTCGCGGTCCACCCGCTCCCGGTCCTCCGGATGCATGCAGTTGGTAATCATTCCGCCGATATCCCGAATAAATGCCTCATCATTCTCATAGCCCAGATAATCCAGCATCCGCCGGTTGATAAAGTAGAACGGAAATCCTTCCTCTATGTATCCGCCCATCATGCCGCCCGGCAGAGAATCGTCCAGCAGCTTCTGACGCTGTTTTGCAATGTTCTCCATGACAAGCGTCTGCGGATAATGCTCCTCGTCCCCCTGCTTGTTGCTGGGTTCTGCAAAATGAAGGCTCTTAACCAGCCACACACCGTGCTCCCGCATCAGAATGAAGAAGCCGCGCAGGAGCCAGGAATACAGAGTATTTTTAAGCGTCAGACCAATGGAGAAATTCCAGAGATCCTCTCCAAGCCGCTGCTCGTGAACGATCGTGACTCCCACCGCAAACGGTTCCGGTATCTCCTGTATATCCTGAGCGATATACTCGGCCATCTCTTTCCTTCCATGGGCCGCTTCCCCCTCACCAGTACCGATAAACATGATGTCATCTGTGAAAAAAGCAATAGTCTCCTCCATACTGCGTCGTTCAAACCAGGCGCAGCAAAGCGCTTTCACACACCCCCTGGCTGTTATCTGTTCGTTCATCTTCCTTAACCCCTCCTGCAGGTTGCCGTACCTGTCTGCCAAAAGCTCATAATT
This sequence comes from Hungatella sp., assembly GCF_046966825.1. Classification (NCBI taxonomy): domain Bacteria; kingdom Bacillati; phylum Bacillota; class Clostridia; order Lachnospirales; family Lachnospiraceae; genus Hungatella; species Hungatella sp. The sequence goes on from NZ_JBKVCZ010000177.1 coordinate 7,491, forward strand.
TTGGCCATTTGTAACAATTTTAGCATAGAACCCCATAATATGCAATCATTTCGACTCATATAAATGAACCGCACTGCTGCCAGTATTTCCCATATCCACCCTTTATTTACCATTTTTCCAAATGTTGAGGCACGCTTTAACTTCTGTCCAAATCAAATACGATTCGACCGAAATGCCTCTGAACTCTCCGTTCAGCAGTTCCTCCACCAGCGGCGATTTTTACCGGATCGTTTCTGAATACGCCCGCATCCGTACGCTCCCAGGACCAGATTCTTTGCTCTCCTCTGCAAAATGGCGAGCGCCAGCGCATCCGGCGTCGCATCACATGTTCCGCCGTACCGCAGTCTTCGCCTTTACCGACCTGGCCCATAATAACGGCCGGCAGACTCGACCGACGAAAGACGGTTTCTCCAGGAGCCGGAACCTCATCCCGGAAGAACACTCACCTCCGGAGAATGATAAACGTGGTCCGTATACATCGCAGGCATGCCCGGTTGTTTCTGTAATACTCTCGTGGACGGTCAGCGTCTTGTAAAGCCGCTGGAGCGCCCAGGCTTTCCTGGAGCCATGGCTCCATTCGGAAACCGCCGCCGGGATTCTTGGCGCTGGCAAAATTCAGGATGAGCGATGTCCTTCTCCCTCCAGGAACAACTTCCAGGGCTCTCACGGTGGAGATATGATCTCCCACGGTGCAATAGCTCTGCGGCGTCCCAGGCGATTGCCGTCTTACGCCTTCAGCGTACTGGGTCCCCTCCTCCGGGGTGATCGGTACGCTTCCCTTTACTGATTTTCTATGCTTCTTCGATGAAATCCTCTGGTCTCCATACAGATAGCATCCTGTTCAGAATCCGGAGCGTTTCCCGCGCCGTCGCTTTTCTGTCCATTATTCTTCCTCCAATTTTCTGCGGAACAGTCTGGAGGGACGGTGGCCCTCATTCTCCGTGAAGGAATCGGTTTCCTCCACCAGATGGGCGATCTTACGCCTAAACGCTGCCTTTAACAGCGTTTTCCCCAGGATGACCTCATACACCTGCTGCAGCTGGGTCAGTGTAAACTCCTCCGGCATCATATGGAGGGCGAGATCCGTATACTCCACCTTTCCCTTCAGCCGCTCCAGCGCATAGGAAATAATCTTCGCATGGTCGAAGGCCAGCCCGTCATTTTCCAGAATTCTGTATTCCGTAACTGTTTCGTGTTCTGTTTTTACAATCTTTTTTTCTATCATGGAACTTAGCACCACGTCCTCATGGCTTAATTCCAGTTCATACCGTTTTGTGCGTATCGTCTTCATGCCGTCGTAGGTCATGTTTTTTCTGTACTCGATGTGTTCATCCATTAAACGGAAGGAAATACGGAACCAGACCGCCTGATCCGCGTCGTCCCCGGCCCTTACCCGGACCTTGGCAGAGTCGATGAGCGCCATGTAGGAACAGCTCATAACCCATGTACGCGGGTCTCTCTCCGGCTCGCTGAAGGTATAGAGCTGCTCCAGATAGACGTGGTCAACTCCTGTCTCCTCCTTCAGTTCCCGCCTGGCTGCCGCCTCTGTCGTCTCATCCGGCCGCACAAAGCCGCCGGGAAGCGCCCAGCAGCCCAGATAAGGGTGGACGCCTCTCTGAATCAGCAGCACTTCCAGCTCCTTTTCCGGAAGCTTCCTGTAATTCTCCTCCTCCGTCTCCATAACAGTAAAAATAACCATGTCGGCCGCAACAGACGGCCGCACGTAATCGCCCGGTTCGTAACTGCTCAGAAACTCCGCCTCTGTCAGCCCGTTCCGGTCACGCAGTTCCTTCTTCTTCATCCGTTTTCCCCCTCTTCCCTTTCCAGGAGAAGGTCGCGGACCTCCGTCAGGGCAAAGCCCAGGAAATTCGTCCCCCGCCACTTCACAGGACATTCCGCATCGGGATTACTTTTTCCCATACCGATACCCCAGATCCGGTCTCTCGGACTCGCCTCCACCAGGATTCGCCATTTTGTGCTCTTCAAATAATCCCACAACTCTGGATTCTGGGAAAACTTCGCCAGATTCCCCCGCTTCACGATCTCATAACAGGCGCCGTCCCACTTATCCTTATCGAAATTCCGGACGGCACGCCCGTACGCCTTCATCTCCTTCGGATGCTTTGCCTTAAGAATCATGGAGAGCATCTCCCCGTCGCCAAACATCCTGGCCTTTTCCGCCATCATAAACTGCTCCGCACACGTATATTCCGTACCGTCAACCGCAAACCGGCACATCCACCACTGGCTGAAGCACGACTCGTTGATACGTCCGTCCGCAGGCGGCGTGTGTCCCCAGAAAAACAGATATTTTAAATGATCGCCTCTGTTATAGGCCTTTCGTAAAGTTTCCAGATCGTAGATTCCTTTTCTCATGGTGTCCCCTTTCATCGTCTCTCTTATTTTCTTTTAGTTAGTATCTATTAGTTATTATTAATTTGTTATTATTAATTTGTTACTATCATTCTTTAAACTAATCTTAACGCAGCCCCATCCATTTGTCAAGCACATTGTAAATGGCAGAAATATGAATTTTTCGGTCCATATTCCTGCCATACAGTTATATTTTTGCTATATAATTAGCGGTTTTGGTTACATTTTTGATAATTTATGTATTTTTAACATGACTTTTGTAACCTTTTGTGTTATACTACATTCAGCTCTTCTTTTACATGCCATTCATGGACACTCCCCAAATTCCAGAATGGCATATATTTTTGTCTAAAATCAGCCTGCTGCACAGTCTTCGTTTTCTGTTTTCCACTTCCATGTACTATGAAAAGCTGTAAAAATAGTGGTTTCCTTTGCTGTCAGTAAAGTAAATTCCTTCTGCCGGATCACTGCCGTCCTCTCCCAATGCTTCCGCTCTCCGCGCGGAGGCCGTTGATAAATCCACTCCGGACGTCTCCAGCTTCTTTTTAATCTGATCCCGTTCAGACAGGAAATCATAAAGATATGGAGTTTCAACCGCTCGTATTTTTGACAGGCCGTCGCCGCTGTACGATATCACGATGTAACCACATCTGTCGTTGTCGGCTGAAAATGTACAGCAGTACAGCTCCCCCTGATCCTCATCCGGAACCTGGTCACGGTCTAAAACCGTATATTTCGTAAAGGTATCGTAATTCCACCTGGCGTTTTCCATGCCGCTTATCTCATCGAGCCATCCGTTTAACAGCAATTTTTTAAAGATGGATTTTTGCAGCATCTGATAAGCCCGTGAAGACTGCCCCTCATAATAAGAATTGCTCAGCGCTGCCAGATTGGCTTCCAGGGTATCCTGCTCCGTGCTCTTTATAAAGCTTAAGCTGCCCTTCGCCTTCTTTCCGGTTACTTTGATCTTATATATCCCCTTCTTCTTGATCTCGATCTGGAATGTGCCTGTCGGTACGTCCTCGTTTTCATATACCGTTTCCCCGTCTTCACTCTGAACGGTTACCGACAGCTTTCCCGAATCACTCACGATATCGGCGTCGATTACGTCCCCCTGATCCATCTCAAAGTACTGGGAATCCCTGGTATTAAATATGCTGTACTTCATAATAAGCTGGCTGTCATTCCCCATTCTGCTGCCGCTGAACGACAGGCTGTTGCAGGCCATCAGCAGTAATGCCGCAAGCATTGTACCCAGAATACAGATGATTTTCTTCATAATACCCTCCAATCCATTTTCATTCTCTTCTTTTCCCTAATCGTACACCCGGATTCTAAAGATAAAGAAAGAGAAAGACTTAAGTTTTCTTAAAGTTTTTGTTTTCATTTCAATAAAAGCAGCCGACAGGTTAACATAATTTTTTTATGTCAATCTGTCGGCTGTAATTTTATTTCATACCGCTATTTTTCACTTATTTCTGTCACTGCATCAGACCCCAGGTCCCACTTCTCCCGGGCCTCCCGGGCCTCCCGAAGAACCTCCTGCCGGACCTTTATCACCAGGCGCCGAGGGGGCTGCCGTCTCCGGAGCTTTCGTCGTCTCAGGCGCAGCTGGCTCAGATGCCTTCGTCTCTGCCTTAGTTTCTTCCTTCGTCTCTTTCGTTCCCTTCGTCTCCTCCGGTTCTTTCGCCGCACCGTCAAGGCCGGCGCCCGGACCGATGAGGCTTCCGTCACCATTGGTCTCAGCC
>NZ_JBKVCZ010000178.1:0-9679 GCF_046966825.1 Hungatella sp.
ATGTGACGCAGGCGTTCATCGATTATGCGCTTCCTTTGATTCAGGGCGAAGTGCAGAGGAAGACGGAATCGGGCCGGCCGGTTTATCTTTATCGCAAGAGTCCGGTTCAAAAATAAAAGCAAATGCGCGTCAATCCCATTAAACGAAAGGGATTGACGCGCATTTTTAAACATATTGATTTCTCTCATCTGATTACAGCATTTCCTACTTCAAAAACCCATTCACAATCTGCGCTTCCGCTTCCGCCTCGCTGAGCCCCAGCGTCATCAGCTTGATAATCTGGTCTCCCGCTATTTTACCGATGGCCGCCTCGTGGATCAGGGCTGCATCTGTGTTGTTGGCTGTGATCTTCGGAATCGCGCTGATGTTGGCATGATCCATAATGATGGCGTCACATTCGGAATGGCCGGCACATCTTGAGTTGCCGTTGATCTCCGCTAAGAAGGTCTGTCTCGAATCATCTCTTGCCACCGCACGCGAAATGACGTTGGCGCTGGAGTCATCCCCGTTTAAATTCACCACAAACCCGCTGACCGCGTCCTGAGCGCCGTGTGTCATCAGTCTCCTGTATAACCAGCTTCGCGCCGGCTAAGCCGGCCTTCGTGTTCAGTTTTGGAATCACTCCCAGTCTGGACCATCTCCATCTCCATGTAGCTGTTTTCCTCCAGATACACCTCCGTGCCCGGGTTCATGATTCTCTTGCCGTTGCCGTCGCCCTCACCGTAGTGTTTCTCCACGTATTTCACTTTGGAATTCTTTCCCAGATAAAAACGATGAATTCCGTCGTGCCGGGAATCCTGCTGCCCGCAGTTGCTGATGCCGCAGCCCGCCACGATCACCACGTCTGCGTCGTCCCCGATATAAAAATCATTATAAACCACCTCGGTCAAGCCGCTCTCGCTTAACACGACCGGGATATGAACACTCTCATGCTTCGTACCCGGCTTAATATGAATATCGATGCCGGTGCCGTCGTCCTTCGATGTGATATCGATGTTGGCCGTCGTGTTCCGGCCCGCTGTCTGGCCGTTGGCGCGGAGATTATATGCGCCTTCCGGCACGTCATGTAAATCAGCGACTTCTTCTAACAGCCGCTTCTGAATCTCATCTATCTTTGCCATGTCATGCCTCCTCCTTGTTGTAAAACTTCGTACAGGCATCCACTGCGGAAGCTGTCCCCAGAAGATGAGGAAGGATGTCATCCTTCGGGCCCTGCATGCTGATCTGACCGTTTGCAATCACCACGATCTCGTCTGCGATATCCAGAATCCTCTCCTGATGAGAGATGATTAAAATCGAACCATTTTTGATGTTTTGACGCATGCGTTCGAATACTGCGATCAGGTTCTGGAAGCTCCATAAATCGATTCCGGCCTCCGGTTCATCGAAAATAGACAGCTTCGTTCCGCGCGCCAGCACGGTAGCAATCTCGATCCGCTTCAGTTCGCCGCCCGATAAACTGTCATTCACCTCGCGCTTGATATAATCCTTGGCACATAAGCCCACTTCGGATAAATACTGACATGCATCCGTAATATTAAGCTCTTTTCCAGATGCAAGGCGCAGAAGATCAAATACTTCAATCCCTTTAAAACGGACCGGCTGCTGGAATGCATAGCTGATTCCGCTCTGAGCGCGCTCCGTAATGTTCTTCTCTGTAATATCTGCCCCATCCAGTAAAATCCGTCCTCCAGTCGGCTTCTCAATTCCTGCAATCAGCTTCGCCAGAGTCGATTTCCCGCCTCCGTTGGGACCTGTGACAACGACAAATTTATTGCTCTCTATGGTCAGGTTTAAATTCCTGATAATCTCTTTCTGGCTCTTCTCGTCCTGTACGCCAAAAGATAGGTTTTCTAATGTAAGCATATGTCTCCTCCTGTATCTCTTACTCCAACACCCGCACATGCTAGTATACACCATTTTTCCAATCTTTACTATATTTTTTTTCATATCGGTTCTTTTTCCCGCCTCCTCTTCATACACTTATAACAATATCCGTTTTACCATTCATAAGAAAACACACTTAAGGGAGAAATGTATATGAAATCCGATATGATACTCGACAATATGCCCTGCGGCATTGTAAAACTGAAGGCCGAAAGCGGCTTTCCGGTCCTCTATGCGAACCATGAACTGAAACAGCTGAACGGAACCGGAAAACGCCTGGAAGAAATCGTGGAACCACAGGATTATCCGGAACTGGAGAAAGAAATCCTGGGACACTTAGGGAATTCACCTGCGCGTTTTGAACTGGAATTCCGAAGTCCGGCAGAGGGAGGAGACTTCTGCTGGTACCTCATCCGCATAAACTACGTCCCCGGAGGCGGAGAAGAGGTTCTCTACGGTATCATCATCGACATAAGTGACAGAAAGAAACGTCAGGAAGAATTACTCATCCGTGAGGAACAGTACCGCCTCGCCAGCCGGCACTCCGGATGCAACATCAGCATTTACGATATTCCGTCGAAAACTCTCTGTCAGCCACCCGATTCAGCATTTTCATTTCCCGGTCCCATTTCATTCCCGCCAACCCCTGATTTTATCATCGACAACGGTATTATCCACCGAGAGAGCGTCCAGGAATTTCTGGACTTTTACAATTCCATGGAAAGTGGAGTCCCCGAAGGAAAATCGATCATCCGCATGAAAATGAAAAGCGGGGAATACCACTGGTTTTCCGCCTGCTACTCACTCATATACGGACAGAACCGGGAACCGTTAAGAAGTATTATCTCCTATCAGGATATTACCGGGCAGTATGAAAAAGAACTTGCCTACCAAAAATGGATGGAGTACATGAATGAACAAAAAAAAGACTGTATCGGCTATTACGAATACAATCTTAAATACGATCTGTTTGAGGAAATCCTGGGCGAGCTCACCTCCACCCTTCCGGAATACGCCCGGAACACCTTCTCGGACATCATCAACTACATCGCGGAACACTTCATATATGAAGAGGACCGCGAAAACTACTTAAAGGTGTTTAACCGCAACCAGCTGCTCTACCACTACTACCACGGCAACCGCTCCCTTCAGACGGAACACAGAAGGCTCCGTCCCGACGGCACCGCCTACTGGTGCCTGGGGCTGATTCAGATCGTTCCCGATCCGTATACCGACACCATCAAGGCATTTATCCTGATTAAGGACATCGACGAAGAGAAGAAAGAAGCCCTTACACTCCAGGAAATGTCGAAGCAGGATTCCTTAACGGGCCTGTTAAACCGCGGCACCTCGGTCCGCGCCATCCGCCATATTCTGAAGAACAGCCAGGACCACCACATTCTGATCATGCTGGATATCGACCGTTTTAAACAGATCAATGACCGGTACGGCCACCAGTTTGGAGACAAGGCCCTCCGAACCGCGGCCGCGCGCTTAAAATCAGCGCTCCGCCGTGATGATGTCTTCGGACGCCTGGGCGGGGACGAATTCATCATACTGCTGAAGGACGTCTCCTACTCCATGGACTTATACGCCCGCCTGGAGAATCTCTGCAGCCTGATCGGCAGCGCCCTGGAGCCGGAAGCACATATATCCGGCAGCATCGGCACCGCGGCCTTCCCCGAGGATGGGACTACCTTTGAAGCACTCTACGAGAAGGCCGATATCGCCCTGTACCATGCCAAACTGCACGGGCGCAACCAGTACGCCGTGTACGAACCGGGTATGAGCATGTCGGAGGATATGGATTGATGCCTCCTCTGATTATTCCCCCGTTTTTTGCGGCGGGGTGCCTGGCTCCGAAAGGGCCGGTGCTTTTCCCTGTGAGCCGAACAGCTTTATTTTTTCTGCGGCCACAGCCCGCATCGCCCTTTTGGACTTCTGCATGAGGTCAAAATAGCCCAGCTTCACGGCATCTTCAATGAAAACCATTCTGGCCGCCTCCGCGATTTCCGTGTAAATGTTTATTTTGGAAATTCCCCCCGCTATGCAGTCTTTAAAATCCTGATCACTCAGTCCCGATCCCCCATGAAGCACAAGGGGGATAGAGACCCGCCGGTGTATTTCCTTCAGAAGCGGAATATTTAAATTTGGTTTTTCCCGGTATCTTCCGTGAACCGTTCCTATGGATACCGCCAGCGCATCGGCCCCGGTCATCTCCGCAAAATATGCTGCGTCCTCCGGTTTTGTATACACACTCCCGCCACTGCCGTCTGAATTTCCTTCCTCTCCGCCTACATGACCCAGCTCCGCCTCGACGGAAGCGCCGAACGCCTCCGCCAGACGCACCGTCTTCGCAGTGTTTTCCAGATTTTCCTCAAGTGAAAGGGTAGAACCGTCATACATGACAGAGGAGAACCCCAGCTCCATAGCCTGCACGGCCGTCTCCACCGATACCGCATGATCCAGGTGGACGGCAACCGGAACTCCGGCCCGTTCAGCGGCCTGAACGAGCATGGAGCCCACCGCGGTCAGCTGTCCCGGCTGTACGGCATGTACTTCCGCCAGTGCCAGGATGACGGGAGCATTCCGTTCTTCCGCCGCTTCCAGAACCGCCTCGGCCATATCAGAGTGATGCACATCGAACATTCCCACCGCGTACTTCTCACGGCCGGCATTCTTCAGTATTTTTCGCAGCGTAACTACAGGCATTTTCTATTCCTCTCTATTTACCGGCGCAGTAATCACTCATCGCCTTTAATACAATCCACATGGAGGTGGCACCTGCATCCTGATGCCCCAGAGACTTCTCCTGAAGGAATTTCGCACGTCCCTTCTTTGCCACCATCTTCTTTGTCGCCTCCACGCCCTCTGCTCCCGCATCGGCTGCCCTCATAAGGGCCTCGGATAAATCGGCTCCAGCCCCGGCCGCCTCCTTCAAAGCGCGCACCGCAGGCGCCAGACAATCCACCAGCGTGCGGTCCCCTTCTTTGGCGCCGCCGATCATCTTGACTTCCTTAAGCCCCTGCTCCAGCATCTCCCCCATTTCCACTGCCGTCAGCCGGCTTCGCCCTGCCGCGCTCTCCGCCGCGCCTTCAAAGATGCTGCCGAAGATCGGGCCTATGGCTCCACCCATCGTCTCGCTGAGCGTTTCCGCCGCTTCATCCAGCAGTTCTTCCATCGACTGATACCGCTTCGATTCCAGTCTTCACGGCCCGGAATCCACGCGCCGCCGTGACACCTTGATCCCCGTCTCCCACAAAGCTGTCCAGTTCACACAGACGGCGTTCTTCTGCGGCTACGCGGTCACAGACGCAGATCATCATTTCCCGCAGTTCCTCTACCGTTAAAACGTTCATATCCGCCTCCCGCTCTTCCCCTTATTTTTGTACCCACAACGGGCAGTCACACGGTCTTTCCCATAGCTCTTTCATAGTATCATCCACGGAACAGATAGATACAGATACACCGGCCAGTTCCTGGGTCGTAAGGAAATTGCCGACCCGGCAGCCTGCGATCTCAAAGCCTTTAGACCGGAAGCTCTTCTCCAGCTCATTGTATAAGATATTCAACTCCATAGCGGTAGCCGCGCCCGTGCCATTGACCAGTATTAAGAGTGACTCTCCCGGGCGGTACGGCTTATCCTGAATCAGAGCATCTGCCATCAGTTCCGCCAGCCGGCCGGCCTTCGGCATGGGGATGCGGTTGTCTCCGCCGCCTTCCCCATGAACGCCCATCCCCATTTCCATCAAATCGTTATTCTCCAGGTACTCAAACATCTTAAGGCCCGTGCCCGGATGCGTACAGCTGGAATACGCCGCCGCATACGTCCTCGTGTTGTCCCTGACGCGTTCAAACATCTCTATGCATTCCTCTATGGAGGCCCCGGCCTCTGCCATGGCTCCTACAATCTTTGCATAAAACAGCATGCCCGCGATGCCCCGCCGCTCCTCATTCTCTTCTCTCGGCGCGGAGGCAATATCGTCATAAAACAACACCTTTCGGATATCAATTCCGTGCTTTACCGCCTTCTTCCATGCGATATTGCCGTTGATTACATCACCCGCGTGATTCTGGATACACAGTAAGACCGGACTTTTGTCGTCGATCTCCTCGATCGCCTGAAACATCTTCTCTCCGGATGGCGCCGAAAACAAGTCCCCGACAACATCACAATCAAACATGCCTTCTCCTACCCAGCCGATGACTGCCGGTTCATGACCGCCGCCGTTTCCCATAACCAGCTTCACTTTTCCGGCAGATTTCGGAACCGCTCTGACGACCGCGGTCACACTGTCCGCCAGCTTCACCTGACGGGGATAAATTTTCGCAAAGCCCTGCAGCTCATCTGCGATGAGAGTGTCCGGTTCGTTCATGATTTTTTTCATTCGATTGCCCCCAGTTCTGTCCACTGCTGTTCTATTTCTTTCACAGCCTCCTCGCGGGTCTTGCTGCCGGCCACGTAGCTCTGCATGATCTCGCCGAATTTCTGGTGGAAGCTGTCGAGAGAGTAGACTGCCGACGGAACTCCCGGTTCTCTTGTCTCCATAAAGCTGGTCAGTGCAGCAGCAACATCTGTATTTGGCAGAGGGGTATCCCCGATCGGCGGAATCGCATTCATCACTTCCGGGAACCATGTCTTTCCGTAGTCACAGTAGAGCCAGTTTAAGAAATCCAGTGTCTCATTTAAGACTTTCGAGTCCTTGTTGACACGGTACGCCTGCTCCGCTCCGGCTACGATAAAGAAATGCTCCGGATTCTCATCGACCTGATAGCCGCAGAAGCTGATCTTCATCTCAGGTGAGATCGCCTTTACGCTCGGCTCCATCGGTGCTCCGATTCCAGTCATCATTGCCGCTTTTCCAGTTGAAAATGCCGTGATTTCCGCATTCAAATCCGTCTCCAGAGGCTTCGCATCCCCGTATTTTACAGTGAGATCCACGTAGTCAAAATAATTTTCAGCCAGTACCGGATAGTCCGATATCTTTGCCGTTCCATCGATAAAGCTCTGTACAAGCGCCTCCGGGTCTCCCTCGCTGGCCACGTCTATAAAGTTCTGGAACACATACTTATAAACCCACCATTCCTTGTATCCGTTGGTAAATGGCTGAATGCCCGCAGCCGCCAGCTTCTCACAGGCCGCCTCCAGCTCTGTAAAGGTGGCAGGCATGGCGGAAATTCCCGCCTGGTCAAAAAGCTCCTGATTGTACATCATGCCAAACGCATTGGATATGACAGGAATTCCGAGCAGCTTGTCCTCATAGGTCATGGTGGCCTTTGCCGAGTCCGTCAGGGAGGACGCCAGAGGCTGGCCGGATAAATCATAGGAATACTCCGCATAGGCCTTCATCTCCTGGCCGCCTGTCGATGCAAAGATATCCGGTGTGTCGCCCGAATTCATCTTCGCCTTTAATAAGGTGGGATAGTCCGACTGTGTCGTTTCGTAATTAATTGTGATATTGGGCGCTACCTTCTTGTACTCTTCGATCGCATTGGCAATCGCATCTGCGTTCTCAGGACAGCTCACAAACATGTAAATCTCTTTCTCCCCGGCAGCCGCCGCGGAAGCCTCCGTTTCCGCCACCGGCGCATTGCCTGCACAGCCGGCCAGAAGTCCTGCCGCCATCGCGGCACTCATAACCATGGAAATCATTCTCTTTCTTTTGCTCATAACCCTTCTCCTTTTGATTTTTTTTTGGAATGGTCACCCTTTTACAGCACCGGCGACAACTCCTTTTATAATGTGTTTTTGCATGAAAATGAAGAACAAGATGGAAGGCAGCAGCGCTAAGACCATGGCCGTCATGGCGTATTGCCACTGCGTGTTGTACTGGCCGACAAAGGTATACGCCGCCAGCGTCAGAGTTTTGGTCTTCGGCGAACTGTTGACCATCAGCATCGGAAGCAGGAAATCGTTCCAGATCCACATGACGTCGAGAACCATGACCGTTGCGGTAACCGGCTTAAGCAGAGGAAATATGATCCTCACATAGGTGCTGAATGCGGAGGCGCCGTCTATGGTAGCACTCTCGTCGATTGCCCGCGGTATCGTCTTGATAAAACCCATATAGATAAACACCGCCATGGGAATTCCAAATCCCCAATACTGAATTCCGAGCCCCAGCAGGCTCCCGGAAAGGTGCAGCGTCTTCATGACCTTCACCAGCGTAATCATGATGGTCTGGAACGGCACCAGCATCGGTATGATACAGAACATATAGGCGGCTCTCGTAAACCTTGTGTTCCTCCGGGCCAGAATATAGGCGGCCAGTGAGGAAAAAAACACGATTCCCAGAATTCCCGTAAATGTAATCACCACATTATTAAAGAACAGACGTCCATAATTGATTTTTTCTATTACGTGGGTATAGTTGGCAAACTCCAGATGCGTCGGCAGCGCCACAACGTTGACCAGCACCTCTTTAAATGATTTAAAGGAATTTGTAAACATCAGGAATACCGGATAAATGTACACTGCGGCGCACAGGATCAGGATCACTTCCAAAATGATAAGGCCCGCGCTTCTCTTCGGCGTCTGTTCCACTCTTTTTCTTCTATTCATCACAGTTCAACCTCTCTGCTCTGCAGTAATTTTAACACGACATTGGTCAGCAGCATGACGGTAACAAACAGGATCAGTGCCTTCGCCGAGCCAAGTCCAAAGTTGTTGTTCTGGAATGCCTCCCGGTATACATCGAGGGTCGCGCTGTAGGTAGAACCGCCCGGTCCGCCGGCAGTCAGAGCCAGAATGATATCAAAAATCTTAATCGCATTGGTCAGCGCCATGAAAATACAGGTGGTGACGGTGCCTCCAAGAAGAGGCAGTGTAATTCTGAAGAATTTCGCCGTACCGCTGGCCCCGTCCACCACTGCGGCTTCCAGCACGTCCTCAGGAATGGCCTGGAGCCCTGCAATATACAGGACCATATAGAAGCCGACCGCCTGCCAGATGGATACGATCAGTATGGATACGAAGGCCAGCTTTTCATCTCCCAGCCAGCTGAGTCCGAAGATTCCCCATCCCGTTATCTCTCCCAGCGTATTAAACCCCTGCAGAAAGATGAATTTCCAGATAAATCCCACAATGATCATGCTCATGATATATGGGACGAAGAACACCGCCCTTAAGAGGTTGGCCGTCTTTAATCTCTTTACCAGCATCACCGCCAGAAGAAGTCCCAGTACATTGACGATAACCACAAAAAAGATCATATATTTTCCGGTAAAAAGCATGGCGTTTAAAAAGGTCTTATCCGCCGTAAAAATCTGAATAAAGTTGTCGAATCCGATGAACTCCGGTTTTTTAGCGATCCCATCCCATTTGGTCAATGAGTAGTAACCGCTCATAAAAAATGGAATGTAAAACACCACTGCGACGAGAATCAGCGCTGGAAATACAAAGATAAAATTTTCCCTGCCCTGCTTCGATTTCATTTTATTTTCACCCATCCCCGTAACTCCTTTTTTCCTGTTCTGTCTGAAGCTGATACTATCATACCTGTTTTGTGCAGTTATTTTAATGGAATTTTCAGGAATTATTATATGGAATAAAATGAACAGCATTTTTGACAATTTCCGATAGCATATCGCCCTGTTTTTGGTATAATATAAGAAAATGCAAAAAATTTGGAGAGGACTCTTTATGAAACTTTTTCATGCAAAAAAACTTCGCAGCGGCTTAAAAACGCTCTTTTCTCATATATCCGTTCAGATTATCATGATTGTGGGCACGACCGTTGTTCTCGTACTTTTATGCACCGTTATGTTTTTCTATCACTCCACCGTTAAGATC
>NZ_JBKVCZ010000178.1:9689-11602 GCF_046966825.1 Hungatella sp.
CATCCGCACGAATGCGGTCCGGTCCAATGAAATTATACTGGAGCAGTTTAACAACGGGTTCGAGACCTACATCGCGGAGCTTAAGAATTTTACACTGAATGTCCGCATGGACAGCGGAATTCTTTCCATAATCGAGTCCCCCGACATCGGCTATATCGAGCAGGAAACTCTGGGAAACTATATGAAGGCCATGTTCTATTCCCGCCACGATCTGTATGATATTTCCGTACATATGCTGCGAAACGATACCATGATCCGTTTTTCCCGTGATACGAAGAAGGTCTCGGTCTCACATGAAACGAATATTGAACAGGAAGACTGGTTTCTGGCTGCTGCCTCCAGCCCTGACTACTCCTGTATCGCCCCTTACCGTCCGGATGTCTGTTATCCGGAAGAAAGCTTTGCCTCTTCCGCCCCCTTTCTCCGAATCTACCGGGTTATTATCAACGCCTATACGAAAAAGCCGCTCGCCGTCGTGGAAGCCACCTGCGACATGAGCATCATGAATTCCATAATCAAGGATTTAGGGCAGGACAAAAGCAGCCTGTTCCGTCTGTCGGATCAGGACGGAACCCCTTACTTTCTCAACAGTCCGCAGCTTACGGATCTGCCCGTGTTCCCCCTCTCCACGGAGGATACTGCAAAACCGGAATCAATCATGTTCCACAATGACGAATATCTCTGCGTGACCCATTTGTCCAGAGACGGCCACTGGCTGCTCACGAAGCTGATCTCCGTCGATACGCTGACTGCCCAGAATATCAGCAGCAGAAACATCAGCCTCCTCGTACTGATCACGGCCACGGTCATCTCCATTACGGCAATCGCCTTTCTGGTCCACCTGCTCACCCGTTCCCTAAAACGGCTCTCCAGCCAAATGGATCAGGCAGGAAAGGGCGACTTGAAAACGACGCTGGAAGAAACAGGAAGCTACGAAACCCGGATGCTGGCCCATCGCTATAACGCCATGATCCAACAGATTGACGAATTGATCCAGAAGAATTACGTCATGGCTCTGGGGGAGAAAACCGCCAAACTGCAGGCGCTGGAATCACAGGTCAATCCCCATTTTCTCTATAACTCCCTGCAGGTCATCTCGTCACGCACCATCGTAACCGGAGACCGGGAAATCTATAAAATGATCGAGGCTCTGGCTGCAAACCTGCGATATGCGTTTAAAGAGTCTGTTCTGGTTCCCGTCAGCCTGGAAGTGCAGTATGTCCGCAATTACCTTCTGCTGCTGAAGGCACGCTTTGAGGACCGCCTTTCCACGGATATCGAGGCCGGTGACGACGTCTCCCGGATCATGATCCCCAAGCTGGCCATATTCACGCTGATCGAAAACTCGGTCAGCCACGGCCTTGAGACGAGCATGAAGCAGCTTCGTATGGAGCTGAAAGTCCAGCTGGATCAGGGCTCCCTGATCATATCCGTCACGGATAACGGTCCCGGAATTCCTCCCGACACGCTCGAGCGCATTATCACGGATTTTTCTGCCGGAGACATGCTGGTATCAAACGGAGAACACATAGGACTCCGCAATCTAAACACCCGGTTAAAAATTTATTACGGGGACCGGGCTTCCCTGCGCTTAAGGAGCAGCCCCGGGATACGGACGGAAGCTGTAATAACCATTCATTTAACAGACGAGGAGACGACAGACGCATGTATAACGCATTGATTATTGACGACGAAAAACACGTAAGACAGGCAATCTCGTTTTTAGGCATGTGGAACGAAAACGGGATTAATCCGCCGTTTGAAGCAACCGACGGTCAGAGCGCACTCGACTTTATGGAGCAGACACCGGTTGACATCGTGCTTGTGGACATCAAAATGCCGGTGATGAACGGCATGCAGTTTTTGGAAGCCGCCACGCACCGGTTTCCTAAGGCAAAATACATCATCATCAG
>NZ_JBKVCZ010000179.1:0-11536 GCF_046966825.1 Hungatella sp.
ACGGAAAAGTGAAGCAGGTGATGAATCTGGCGAAGAAGGCGAAGGCCAGGAAAGAGACCGGTCTGTTTGTGGCGGAAGGCTTCCGCATGTTCAAAGAGATTCCCAGGGATCGGATCGAAAGCCTGTTCGTGTCGGAAAGCTTCTTAAAGAATCCGGAGGGCCGGAAGGTGATCGGTTCTATGAATTATGAGGAGGTGGCGGACGATGTGTTTAAGACCATGTCCGATACGGCCACGCCTCAGGGTGTCCTGGCCCTGGTAAAGCAGTATGCATACACGATTGATGATATTTTAGACCGGCCGGGTCCGGCGCTCCTTATGATTCTCGACACCATTCAGGATCCGGGGAATTTAGGAACCATCCTGCGCGCCGGAGAGGGAGCGGGCATTACCGGAGTGGTCATGAACGACACCACAGCCGACGTCTATAATCCCAAAGTAATCCGTTCCACCATGGGGGCTGTGTGCCGTGTGCCCTTTGTCTATACCGCCGGTTTACCGGAGACGCTGGCCAAAATAAAAAAACGCGGTGTCCGCCTTTACGCAGCCCATTTATCAGGCAGGAATAATTATGAGAAAGAAGATTATACTGTTGATACAGGGTTTTTAATTGGCAATGAAGCCAACGGTTTAAGCGATGAGACAGCGGCTATGGCAGACACGTATGTCAAGATTCCCATGATGGGAAAAGTGGAATCCCTAAACGCGGCAGTAGCGGCCTCCGTGCTCATGTTTGAGGCGGCAAGGCAGCGAAGAAATTAGAAAATGCGGCCCGTCAGAAAATTGTAAGGCATTTTTAGACGGTAAATGTTGAGAAATGTCTGAAAATATAGTATGATTAGTGCAAATGAAAGATATGCCTGGCAGCTTTGCCTATTACTGGCTCAGGAAGGGGATTGATAAGATGGCAGCTATCTACTGGCTCATAGCCTTTGTAGTATTACTTGGGATTGAAGCCGCAACCATGGCCCTGACGACCATTTGGTTCGCAGGGGGCGCACTCGTTGCATTTGTACTGGCACTTTTGGGTGTCAGCGTACAGGTTCAGCTTGCTGCATTTGTAATCGTATCATTTATACTGTTGTTCTTTACGAGGCCGTTCGCCTTAAAGTACGTGAATCATAACACCGTGAAAACCAACTCGGAAAGTCTGATTGGTAAGCACGCGAAGGTTACCACCGAGGTGAATAACACTGAAGGAACCGGTGCTGCGGTATTGAACGGACAGGAATGGACGGCGAGAGCCGAGGACGACGGAAAGATTTATCCGGCCGGCACACTCGTGGAAGTAAAAGACATCAGAGGCGTAAAACTAATTGTAAGCGAGACTCAGGAGGAAGCGTAGTATGAATGGAGCAATAGGTTTTTTTGCAGTCATTATAGTATTAATAATCATTCTGGCAATACTGGCATCATGTATTAAGATTGTACCGCAGGCGCAGGCGCTGGTTGTAGAACGTCTGGGAGCCTATCTGGGAACCTGGTCAGTCGGTGTTCATATCAAGATGCCGATTCTCGACCGCGTGGCCAAACGTGTGAACTTAAAAGAGCAGGTGGTGGATTTCCCGCCGCAGCCGGTTATCACAAAGGATAACGTTACCATGAGAATCGATACGGTTGTCTTCTTCCAGATTACAGACCCGAAGCTTTACGCATACGGGGTTGAGAATCCGCTGATGGCGATCGAGAACTTAACGGCAACCACTCTCCGTAACATTATCGGTGATCTGGAACTCGACCAGACACTGACCTCCAGAGAGACGATCAACGCGAAGATGAGAGAATCTCTCGACATTGCCACCGACCCATGGGGCATCAAGGTCAACCGTGTGGAGCTTAAGAACATTATGCCTCCGGCAGCGATTCAGGATGCCATGGAGAAGCAGATGAAGGCAGAGCGTGAGCGCCGTGAGTCCATCCTTCGTGCGGAAGGTGAGAAGAAATCCACCATTCTGGTTGCAGAAGGTAAGAAGGAATCCGCGATTCTCGATGCGGAGGCTGAGAAACAGGCGGCGATCCTTCATGCAGAGGCCGAGAAGGAAAAGAGAATCCGCGAGGCAGAAGGTCAGGCTGAGGCTATCTTAAAGGTTCAGCAGGCGAATGCAGACGGTATTCGTATGATCAGGGAAGCGGGAGCCGATCAGGCGGTTCTGACGATCAAGAGCTTAGAGGCTCTTAAGGCAGTAGCCGACGGCAAAGCAACAAAGATTATTATTCCATCCGAGATTCAGGGGCTGGCGGGTCTTGTATCCTCCATTACTGAGATCCCGAAGGATCCTAAATAGGAATGTGAAAGGTAATTAGAGAATTCGCAGCAGGGGGCATAAGCTCTCGTGCTGCGTTTTTCTCATTCATATAAGTGAAGCAGCCGCGCTCCGGCGCGGTATTTGATTTGGCGATTACAGGCAGGAGGCGTGTATGGAACTCAAACTGGATTTGACAAAGGAATACGGTATCGTTTTAGAGGGCGGAGGCGCCAAGGGAGCCTACCAGATCGGGGCGTGGAAGGCGCTTCGGGAGGCGGGCGTCCGAATTAAGGGCATCGCAGGCGCTTCGGTCGGTTCACTGAACGGCGCGCTGATCTGCATGGACGATTTGGAGAAAGCAGAAGATATCTGGAAGAACATCGAATATTCCCGGGTGATGGATGTCAGTGACGAGACCATAAAGGCGCTGAAAAAGAAGGATTTCAAGGCGCTTAACATGCAGGAGATTCTAAACAGCGGATTTCAGTTCATCAAGGATGGCGGCTTCGATGTGACGCCCTTAAAGAATCTGATTGCCGAGGTGGTGGGAGATGAATCACGTATCAGGGAGTCGGATCGGGAACTCTTTGCCATGACGTATTCCGTGTCGGAGCACAAGGAACTGGCAGTGGATGTCAAGAGCGGTGAAGAGGGATCGGTGAAGGATATGCTGCTGGCCAGCGCCTATTTTCTGGCATTTAAGAACGAAAAGCTGGGTGGTAAGCGGTACCGGGACGGCGGCGGCTTTAATAACGTTCCTCTGGGCGTTCTACTGGATAAGGGCTACGAGGATATCATTGTGATCCGCATCTACGGCTGGGGCTTTGACAGCGAAAAGGTGACAAAGATTCCGGATGGAGCCAACGTGTATCACATCGCTCCCCGCCAGGATTTGGGCGGGATTCTGGAATTCGACAAGAAACAGAGCAGAAAAAACATGACTTTGGGGTATTTTGACGCGAAAAGGTTCTTATATGGACTTGCCGGGCGTATATATTATATTGATGCACCAGGTTCCGAGCCGTATTATTTTGATAAGATGATGTCTGAACTGGAACTTTTAAAGATTTATGTCGAAGAAGATCTGGATCAGGAGACCCGGGAAAGCCTGAAGGGTTACCGGATGTTTACGGAAACCCTGTTTCCAAGGATGGCTGTGGAGTTTAAACTGAAAGACGACTGGAACTACAGGGATTTATATATCGCGATTCTGGAGGATTTGGCGAAGCGGCTGAAGATCAACCGTTTTCAGATTTATACGGTGGACCGCCTGATCGGAAAAATAATGATGAAGCTGCACTCTCTTGACAGCCGGATTCCATTATAGTAATGTAATAGGAAGAAAAGGGCGCTTCGTACACCAAATGTCGAATGACAGAAAAAAAGATTGCATGTTTATGCATAATATACTATAATGGTGTATAAAAATACAAAAAGAGAAGTGGAGGAAGCATTATGAATTTAAAAGGAAGAAGTTTTATTACATTAAAGGACTATACACCGGAGGAAATCGGATATCTGCTGGATCTTGCCGCGGATTTAAAGGCTAAGAAGAAAAAAGGCGAGACCGGAAGTTCTCTGAAAGGGAAGAATATCGCCCTTATATTTGAAAAACCATCCACGCGTACCAGGTGTTCTTTCGTCGTGGCCGCGGTGGATGAAGGGGCTCATCCCGAGTACTTAGGCAAGGATGATATTCAGCTGGGACACAAGGAGAGTGTCGAGGACACGGCCCGCGTGCTGGGCAGAATCTTTGACGGAATCGAATTCCGTGGATTTAAACATAAAACAGTGGAAGATCTGGCAAAATACGCCGGTGTGCCGGTGTGGAACGGTCTGACGGACGATTACCACCCGACCCAGATTCTGGCGGACTTACTTACCATGAAGGAACATTTTGGTTGCTTAAAAGGGCTGAACTTTGTCTATGCAGGCGATGGACGCAATAATATGGCCAACAGCCTGATGATCGGTATGAGCAAGATGGGCGTCAACTTTACGATTCTGGCACCGAAGTGCTTATGGCCGAAGGACGAGCTGGTCACGCTGTGCCAGGGATATGCGAAGGAAAGCGGAAGCACCGTCACTCTGACCGAGAACGTGGATGATGTAAAGGGCGCGGATACGATCTATACCGACGTATGGTGCTCCATGGGCGAGGAAGATAAGGCGGCCGAGCGTGTGGCGCTTTTAAAGCCTTACCAGGTGAACGCTGCGCTGATGGAGAAGACGGAAAAGGATACCACCATCTTCATGCACTGCCTTCCGGCCGTAAAGGGCAACGAGGTGACGGAAGATGTGTTCGACTCAGAGGCCTCCGTGGTCTTTGACGAAGCAGAGAACAGAATGCACACCATCAAGGCTGTGATGGTGGCGACGTTAGGAGAATAGAACATGTATATACAGGAACGAAGCAGAAACCCGAGAAACTTGTCCATGATGCTGGATGCGGCCCATATTATCATAGGAATCCTGATCGTCGCGCTGGCGGTCATCTCATTTTTGAACCCGGAGGACCATATGCTGCTGTTTCCGGTCATTTTTCTTCTGGCGGCATCGCTCAATATCATGAATGCGGTCTTTAAGATCCGCATGAGCGGCCGCGAAAAGAAGAAAAAGGCCTCGGGGATTCTGGTTCTCCTGTTTGGAATTGTGCTGCTTGCCCTCGCTGTGATCAGTGCGGTCAGCATCTGGTGGGGGTGAGAGCGGTGAAGACAGAGATTTTGAAAGCTATAAAAGAAGAGGCCGGATTCGTATCCGGACAGGAGCTGTGCGACCGGTTCGGCGTGTCACGGACGGCCGTGTGGAAGGCCATCGGCCAGCTGAAGGAAGAAGGATTTCAGATCGAGGCGGTACGCAATAAGGGGTACCGTCTCTTAAGCAGCGATGATGTGATCACGGAAGCCGAGCTTATGAGCAGCATGGAAGGCGGATTTATCAAGAAGATCGTATACTATGAGGAGACTGATTCCACCAATATACGCGCAAGAAAGCTGGCGGAGGAAGGCGCTCCGGACGGGACCCTGGTGGTCACAGATTTTCAGAACGCAGGACGGGGCCGGCGGGGCCGGATGTGGGTATCACCTTCCGGGACGGGCATCTTCATGAGCCTGATCTTAAGGCCGGATATCCTTCCGTCATCGGCTTCCATGCTGACGCTGGTAGCGGCTCTCGCCGTCTATGACGGCATTAAGGAGACGACCGGGCTTGAAACGGTCATCAAATGGCCCAATGATATCGTGGCGGAAGGAAAGAAGCTCTGCGGTATTTTGACAGAGATGAGCGCTGAGCTGGAAGGAATCCACTACGTGGTCACCGGAATCGGCATCAATGCCAATATGACCGAGTTCCCGGAGGAAGTGGGGGAGGCAGCCACCTCCCTGCGTATCCTGACCGGAGGCCCGGTGCGGCGCAGCAGGCTGATTGCCGCTGTGATGAAGGCATACGAGGGATACTATGAAAAGTTTAAGTCATGCGGCAGTTTAGCCGGCCTCATGGATGTATATAATGAACGTATGGCAAATCTCGGCAGGGAAGTGAAGGTTCTGGATCCCGCGGGCGCCTATACGGGCAAAGCGCTGGGCATTGATGAGAAAGGCGAGCTGATCGTTGAGAAGGCCGATGGAAAGGTGGTCCGTGTGGTCTCCGGAGAGGTATCTGTCCGGGGAATTTATGGATATGTATAAGTATGAATAATTATTCTTTTTACGATCAACTGCAGACACTGGAGCCGAAGAAGGACGAGTTCTCGAAGGAAGAGCGGCTGAAGGCCATGGAGAAGCCACTGCTTTCCTGGTACAAGAACCATGCGAGGGTCCTTCCGTGGCGGGAAAATCCGGAGCCATACCGCGTATGGATTTCTGAGATTATGCTGCAGCAGACGAGAGTAGAGGCTGTGAAGCCGTATTTTGAGCGGTTTATGGCGGCGCTTCCCGATACGGCGGCGCTGGCGGCAGTGCCAGAGGACAGGCTCTTTAAGCTGTGGGAAGGGCTCGGCTATTACAACCGGGCCAGAAATTTAAAAAAGGCGGCGGGTGTCGTTATGGAGCAGTACGGAGGAGTCATTCCGGCTTCCTGGGAAGCTCTAAAGACACTTCCGGGGATTGGATCCTATACGGCAGGCGCCATAGCCTCCATCGCCTATGGAATTCCCGTTCCCGCCGTGGATGGCAACGTTTTACGGGTGATATCCCGTGTGACGGGGAGCAGGGAAGACATTTTGAAGCAGTCGGTCAAAAAACAGATGGAGGAGCTGCTTCTCGGCGTCATGCCCCAGGAGGGGGCCGGAAGCTATAATCAGGCGCTCATTGAGATTGGGGCAATCGTCTGTGTTCCCAACGGGGAGCCGCTTTGCGGAGAATGTCCCATGGCCTCTGTGTGCGTGGCGAGGCGTGACGGTCTCACAAAGGAGATTCCTGTAAAAACACCGAAAAAATCCAGAAAGATCGAGGAGAAGACCATCCTTATTCTGGAGTGGGAGGGGCGCACGGCGATCCGCAAACGGGATAGCAGCGGCCTTCTGGCCTCCCTCTATGAGCTTCCGGGCGTGGAAGGATGGCTGGAAGATGAGGCGCTTGCGCAGATGTACCGTGTTCCGCTTGCAGCGGTCCGCCGGCTTCCGGAGGCGAAGCATATCTTCAGCCATGTGGAGTGGCGTATGAGGGGATTTGCCGTGGAACTGCAGGAAAAACCGACCGGAGACTACCTCTGGGTGACGCCGGAAGAGATCAGGGAGACATATTCACTGCCAAGTGCATTTAAGGCGTATACTATGATGATAAGGTGAGAATAATGAGAAAAATGCTGTTTATCTTTAATCCACGTTCCGGAAAGGCTCAGATCAGAAACCGGTTGATGGATATTCTGGATATCTTCACGAAAGCCGGGTATGAAGTTTCGGTTCATGTGACCCAGCGGCCTAAGGATGCCATGGAGGTTGCCGCGGCGAGAGGCAATGACGCTGACTTAATCGTCTGCAGCGGCGGCGACGGGACCTTGAACGAGACCATAAGCGGTATGATGATGCTGGACCGGATTCCGGATCTTGGATATATTCCCGCCGGTTCCACCAACGATTTTGCCTCCAGCTTAAAAATCCCGAAGAACATGATCGCCGCGGCGCATTTGGCGGTGGAGGGGGAAGCGTATCCTGTCGATATCGGAAGCTTCTGCGGGGACAGGAATTTCGTTTATATCGCGGCCTTTGGCGCATTTACGGAAGTGTCCTACTTAACGCCCCAGGATAAGAAGAATATGCTGGGCCATCAGGCTTATATGCTGGAGAGTGTGAAGAGCCTGACTTCCATCAAGTCCTACCGCATGCGTGTGGAGAGCGAGGAGATTACGCTGGAAGGGGAATTTATCTTTGGAATGGTGACGAATACCATCAGCGTGGGAGGCTTTAAGGGTCTGGTCACGCAGAATGTGGCTTTAAATGACGGAGAATTCGAGGTGCTCTTAATCAGGACGCCGAGAACGCCTCTGGATCTGAGCAACATTGTCAACTATATGTTCTTGAAGGAAGAGCCTAACGAGTACGTTCATAAGTTCAGAACGAAGGCGCTCACGGTGATTCCGGAAGAACCGGTGGACTGGGTTCTGGATGGGGAATTCGGAGGTACACGCATGGAGACTCAGATCATAAATCTGCAAAAACAGATCCGGATTATGAGAAATCCTTCCAAAAAACAATAAATCTGCAATTTAGCGCAGAAAAATGTTGAAATATGTAATCCGGTAGTATATAATGAAAAGTTGTGTGGACTTTTATGTATACTTCTTAGCGAAAGGACGTTATTAAGTGGAAAAAGATAATTTTTTAGAGAAGCTGGGGAAGCTCGTGGAACTGGGAAAATCAAAGCATAATGCCTTGGACGTAACGGAGATTAACAACTTCTTTATGGGGGAATCACTGACCCCGGAGCAGATGGATCAGATCTATTCGTACCTGGAGAATCGCGGCGTTGACGTGATCCCGGTAATTGACGACTCGATACTGGCTGATGATGTGCTCCTGTCAGATGATGCTCTGCTGCTCGACGATGATCTGGATGACAGCTTTATTAAAGGGGCAGACGAGGAGGATATCGACCTCGATGCCATTGACTTGCTGGAGGGAATAGGTACAGAGGATCCTGTCCGCATGTATTTAAAAGAGATCGGTACCGTTCCGCTTTTAAGCGCGGACGAGGAACTGCGTCTTGCAAAGAGAAAAGCCGATGGTGATGAAGATGCGAAGGAGCGCTTGATTGAAGCGAACTTAAGACTGGTTGTCAGCATCGCAAAACGGTATACCGGCCGCGGTATGAGCTTTTTAGACCTTGTTCAGGAAGGAAATTTAGGTCTTATTAAGGGCGTTGAGAAGTTCGATTATACAAAAGGTTATAAGTTAAGTACATATGCTACGTGGTGGATTCGCCAGTCCGTAACAAGGGCGCTTGCCGATCAGGCAAGGACAATCCGTGTTCCGGTGC
Organism: Hungatella sp.; assembly: GCF_046966825.1. NCBI lineage: Bacteria > Bacillati > Bacillota > Clostridia > Lachnospirales > Lachnospiraceae > Hungatella > Hungatella sp. The sequence continues at coordinate 8,719 of NZ_JBKVCZ010000179.1, forward strand.
ATATGGTCGAAACCATCAATAAAATGTCAAAAATGCAGAGAAAGCTGACGCTGGAACTGGGCTATGAGCCCTCCGTCACTGAGCTCGCAGACGCGCTCGACATGTCTGAGGACAAGGTAATGGAGATCATGCAGATTGCCAGGGAACCAGCTTCTTTGGAGACCCCGATCGGTGAAGAGGATGACTCTAACTTAGGCGATTTTGTCGCCGACAACAATGTGGTGACTCCGGAAGGAAACGTGGAGTCCGTAATGCTCCGTGAGCATATCGACGCATTGCTCGGTGATTTAAAGGAGAGGGAGCGTCAGGTTATCGTGCTTCGCTTCGGCCTTGAGGATGGACATCCGCGCACACTGGAAGAAGTGGGCAAGGAATTTAATGTTACACGTGAACGCATCCGGCAGATCGAGGCGAAAGCACTCAGAAAGCTCAGAAACCCGGTGCGGAGCAAACGAATCAGAGACTTCTTGTAAGAAGCAGAAAGGAGGCGTGGCATGAGAGTGCTCACGCCTTTTTGTGCTTTGCAAATGTAGATGCAGGACGGCAATACATACGGAGATTTTAGACGGCGGCGGGTTCCGTTTCGGCGGAGCATCGGTCTTTGCCTGTGAATCAGAGAAGGAGAATAAGAGGATGAACCACAGAAATTATCAGAAAGAGCTGGACACCATACTGGAAGACTTTGAGAAACAGGGGAAGGTGCCGAGACTGCTGCTTCACAGCTGCTGTGCTCCCTGCAGCAGCTACGTTCTGGAATACTTATCAAAATACTTTGAGATTACGCTGTACTATTATAACCCGAATATCTATCCGCTACAGGAGTATATGAAGCGGGTGAAGGAGCAGGAGAAGCTGATCTCTGAGATGAAGCTTGCACACCCCGTGCTCTTTCGTACCGGCCCCTACGAACCGGACGAATTCTTCCGGATTGCCAAAGGACTCGAGAAGGTTCCCGAGGGCGGAGAACGCTGCTTCAAATGTTTTGATTTACGGCTCCGGGAAGCCGCCAAGGTCGCATCTGCCGGCCGCTATGATTATTTCACGACGACGCTTACCATCAGCCCCTTAAAAAATGCAGAGAAACTGAATGAGATCGGAGAGAAGCTGGCGAAGGAGTACCGCGTGGCGTATCTTCCATCCGATTTTAAGAAAAAAGACGGCTATAAGCGGTCTGTGCAGCTGTCAGAGGAGTACGGCCTATACCGGCAGGATTACTGCGGATGCGTTTATTCTAAGGAGGCAGGCCAGGCTCAGTAAAGATGGCAAACGTGGACTGAAACAACTTGACACCCAATGGGAATTGTAATAAAATTAACGATAAGGAGTATATAGATTAGAGGATAAAGGAGAAAATATTATGTTAACAAAAACACTTACTGTTGTAAACCCATCCGGACTTCATTTAAGACCAGCGGGAGTTCTTTCCCAGACAGCCATGAAGTTTAAATGCGACATCATCATCGAGTGCGGTGAGAAGAGAATTGTTGCAAAGAGCGTATTAAATGTTATGGCAGCAGGCATCAAGTGCGGTACAGAGATCAACTTAATCTGTGACGGTGAAGATGAAGAAGAGGCTATGAAGAGCATGAGCGAAGCGATCGAAAGCGGACTCGGCGAGATGTAATGGACAAGTTTCAATAAGTGAATGATATGCAGAAGCTGGCGGAAAGGAAGCGATTCTTTTCCGCCAATTTATGTTATAGTTCTGACGAGGGATAGGGGAAGATACATGGCAAAATTAATCATAATCAGAGGCAATTCGGGAAGCGGAAAAACGACTGTGGCCAGAGCGCTGCAGCACAGATTTGGAGATCACAGCATGCTTATTTCCCAGGATATGGTCCGCCGGGAAATTCTTCATGTAAAGGGCGAAAAGAATATGCTGGCTCTGCCGCTTATGCAGGAGCTCCTGACATATGGCCGGGATCACTGTGAGATAACGATTCTGGAGGGAATCTTAACTTCCCAGTGGTATGAGCCGTTGTTCGATTCTGCAAAGACGCTGTTTGGAGACGCGGTTTTTGCCTACTACTATGACCTGCCTTTTGAGGTTACCCTGTTACGCCATCAGACGAAGAGCAACAGGGAAGAATTTGGGGAAAGCGACATGCGTGACTGGTGGAGAGAGAAAGATTACCTGAAAAATATCTCTGAAAACGCATTGACGGCGGAAATGAGCCTGGAGGAAACGATCGAGCGGATTTATCGCGATGTGACCCTGGCTTGAGGCAACGTAATTTCAGAAAATTGAGAAATACTGGATGAAGATCAATTTCATGCAAAAATACCGCTGAATTGTTAGGTGAATACAAGATTAAGAACAAAAATTAGAAAAATAAAAGGCCCATACACATAAATTGCCAAATAAACTGACAACTGCTGTGAAAAAAGGGGTTTACAAATGGAAACAGATGTAGTATTATCTAAAAAAAGTTGAAGCACAGGCAGAGGCTGGCAGAAGCCGGAGATGCCATGGTAATAAAACAGCATCATAAAATATGGAACACAGGCCCGACGACGAGCATAGAAAGCCGCGGGTCCGTGTTTTTTTATTTTATAGGAAAAGGAAGGAGTCCTGATATTTCACCGCTTCCGCTTCTCTGTGCTTCAACGGAAACCTGCTGTCGCTTTGCACCCCTAATAAAAGAGTACAGCCAGAAAGGAATGAAATTATGGTTAAAAATTCAAAATCCCCCACAGCAAAGAAAACGCCGGAATTATATGATTCCAGGTTTGAGCATGACAACTGCGGAATCGGAGCAGTTGCCAACATGAAAGGCGTAAAGAGCCATAAGACGGTGGAGCAGGCCCTTCATAT
>NZ_JBKVCZ010000180.1:0-11509 GCF_046966825.1 Hungatella sp.
CTTCACAGCTGCTTTTGTTCCAGCCGCCTTTACTCCGCCGGTTTTTGCAGCGGTGGTTTTCGCTCCGGAAGCTTTCTTAACCACTTTTTCTTCCACCGGCGTGCAGGTAAAGATCATCACAGAGAGCGGTGCCACCGTAATCTCGATGGAATCCGGCCTCTCGTCCTTCTCTGCCTTTTTCGAGCTCTTCGCGCGCGGATTGGTGCGCCCTTCGCCGCCATAGCTTTCCGCGTCACTGTTGGAGATCTCTTTATATTTTCCTGCAAACGGAACGCCAACCCGGAATTTCTCATGCAGTACTGTATCGAAGTTGCAGACAATCAGAAGTGTCTCTTCCTTCTTTTTCGTCCTTCGCAGGAATACCACAATACTTTCTTCCGAATCCGTACAGTTCACCCACTCAAAGCCTTCGGGCTCATAATCCATCTGGTGCAGCGCCGGATAGTTTACATAAAGCTCATTTAAGGACTTCACATACTCCTGCATCTGTTTGTGAACCGGTTGTTCTGTAATCCCCCAATCCAGTTCCACATTCTCATTCCATTCATGAACCTGCGCGAACTCCTGTCCCATGAACAGCAGCTTCTTTCCCGGATGGCTCATCATGAAACCGTACGCAGCACGCAGGTTCGCAGCCTTGGTCTCCAGTTCCTCTCCCGGCATCTTACCGATCATGGATCCCTTTCCGTGGACCACCTCGTCGTGCGAGAACACAAGAATAAAATCTTCGCTGTATGCGTAAAGCATGCTGAAGGTCAATTCTCCGTAATGGTGCTTTCTGAAATAGGGATCGCACTGCATGTATCCCGTAAAATCATTCATCCAGCCCATGTTCCATTTATAATCGAAGCCCAGGGCGCCTTCCTTGATATCGCCGGTGATCTCCGGCCATGCAGTCGACTCCTCAGCGATCAGGATGGCTCCGTCTGCCCTTCCTTTAAATACAGAATTCAAATGTTTTAAGAATTCCACGGCTTCCAGGTTCTCGTGGCCGCCGTAAATATTAGGAACCCACTCCCCCGGATTCTTTCCGTAATCCAGGTACAGCATGGAAGCCACAGCATCCATACGGATTCCATCCGCGTGGTACTTGTCCGCCCAGAACAGCGCGTTGGCGATCAGGAAGTTGGATACTCCCGGACGGCCATAGTTATAGATCAGCGTGCCCCAATGCGGATGAGCCCCCTGTCTCGGGTCCTTATGTTCATAGACGCATGTCCCGTCAAAATTAGCCAGTCCGAAGCTGTCCCTCGGGAAATGTGCCGGAACCCAGTCGAGGATCACGCCAATGCCCTGTCCATGCATATAATCCATAAAATACATAAAATCATCAGGCGTTCCATACCGGCTGGTCGGCGCGTAATACCCTGTCACCTGATAGCCCCAGGATGCGTCCAGCGGATGCTCCATGACCGGAAGCAGCTCAACATGGGTGTAACCCATCATCTTCACGTACTCCGCCAGTTTTACCGCGATCTCACGGTAATTATAGAATTCAGAACCGGTGATATCGTTCCCGTTCTCATCACGCTCCGTCTCTTTCCGAATCCACGATCCGAGGTGGATCTCATATATGGACATAGCCTGGTTTTTAGAATCCGTCTTCGCGCGTTTTTCCATCCACGCGTTATCCTGCCACTTATAACGGCCCGTATCCCATACGACAGAAGCCGTGTTCGGACGCAGCTCGCAGAAATTACCATACGGATCCGCCTTTAACTGCGGCTCCCCATGGCTGTTCTTAATCTCGTATTTATAAATCAGTCCCGATGCCAGACCTGGTATAAACAATTCAAAAATCCCGGAATCGCCCAGGCGTCTCATCTGATGACGTCTTCCATCCCATAAGTTAAAATCTCCGACAACACTGACGCGCATGGCGCACGGCGCCCACACGGAGAAATAGACGCCTTCCACACCATTCACACTCATCGGGTGTGCGCCCATCTTCTCATAGATTGTATAATGAACACCCGCTTCAAACTTCTTTAAGTCCGACTCTGTGTACAGCGGTGAAAATGCGTACGGATCGTAAAGCTCCTCCGACGTGCCATTATCGTAAACCACAAGCAGGGTGTATTCCGGAATATTCTTTCTCGGAATCAGCGCTGCGAAAAAGCCCGCCTCGTCTGCCAGTTCCATCGGGAATTCCTTTCCCGAGGAGGCAAGTCTGACCGTCACCATGACTGCCGTCGGTATGAATGCGGAGATCAGCAGCCCATCGTCCGTGATATGCGGTCCCAGCAGCTTGTGGGAGTCCGCCGCTTCTGAATATACAATCTCTTCAATCCCGGCCCAATCCATCAAATCATACAACTTTTTGTCCATACAATATCCTCCTGGTCCCTGTTTATTCCCGCGTGCAACGAGCCGGGCGGACGCGCTTGCGGGTCCATCCGGCGACTGCCGCGAGGGTCGGAACCCCCGCCGCTCACGACGCTGCATTTTTGATACCCCACTGACTGCGGCGGGGCTTGCGACTGAGTCTATTTTAGCATTCATATGCGTATTTTACAATAGAATCCAACAGCACTTTCCGTATTTTTCCGACAAAAAGCCTCCGAAATCTACACGTTTTCCTATTGTTCTTCCTCCAGGGAATCCGCCTGTTTCCTGGTATAAGCCAGCATTAAGTCAACAACGCGGCCATAGCTCTTCACACCATCCGCCTGACTGTTTATTTTTAAATACGTATCATTCAGCTGGTTGGACACCTCCGCTGCCTTCCCGTCGTATCTTGCCCAGAATTCATTATTTCCTCTCAGGTCCACCCAGGCCCGCTCGTCCAGAGCGCCGCACAGCTCCAGATACGCATCCATATCGGTCTTCGCCAGGGCGTTGGTCGCATAGACCCATCCGGTTAAGTATCCGCTGTAACGGTAGGATGGAGAATCGGAACCAATACAGGCCAGATAGCCGATAAAATTCGCCTCGTCCTCCCTCATAAATCCCCGCAGATGGGATAGCTCATGGCAGATCGTGTGGGGAATGTTGTAATCCGGCATCTCCCGGTTGTAATTCGCCTCTACGGTGAAGGGTGAATACTGGCCGCACAGCTGCTGAACCGAAAAGAAATACGACCACGCCAGCGGCTTCGGCCTGGGATAGTAGCCTGCAAGCTGGGGATACTGTTCTCCCAGCCGTCTCATGGCCGCCACGCCTTCCCGGTTGGCATCCTTCCTCTCCATGGCCGCACCGACGCCGTCTTCACAGTACTGATTCACAGTCTTTGTCAGCGCGGCGCAGAGTTCTGTAAGTTCGTCCTTTGAAGACTTTCTGACTTCCAGACCGGAATAGCTGGAGAACGGTTTTCTATAATAATTGACACCACAGTTAAATGTAAACAGGAAAAAAATCCCCGTCAGCAGAAACAGCGCCCTCACAAGCACCATTTTAATCCGTCTGATATGAGTGACCGTATACCAGACCGCTGCTGCGATAAGGAAATAAACGGCTGACTCCACTACGGAAAATGGAAAAATCCCGGATATTCGTCCCAGTGTTCCCACGATAAACGGATAAACGGTTACTGCATACCATTCTCCAAATCCTGGTACGAGACGGGCCAGAAGCTGAAAAAGCAGTGATAACGCAAACAGGACGCCGGATGCCAGAAGCAGCCGGATCTCCCGCCGCTTCTGTGCAGGATTCTCCTCTGCGCCGCTGTTCATACTCTTTTGCTGAATTGTCTCTCCCATACATCTTCCCCCCCGAAGTCTTCCGCCATGCCCCACACAGCGGATTGTTTAAAATAACGGTACCATATTTTTATGGACATTTCGTGGAATGTTTGTGAATATTTTCTTACCATTTAAGAAAACCCCTTGCGGAATCCCGGAAACTCATTTAAACTCTCTTATGGACAAAATATATGGATAGAAAAGAAGGTCTCTATGAAAAAGGAAGATAACAGACTGGAGAAGAGCGAGGCATTTGACTGGAAGGCCGAGATCATAAGCTGGATTAAAATTATTATTGCGGCGGCCGTCATCGCCTTTGTTCTGAACAACTTCATCATCGCAAACAGCAAGGTTCCAAGCGGCTCCATGGAAAATACAATCATGACCGGAGACCGTGTCATCGGTTCCAGGCTGTCTTACAGATTCGGCGATCCAAAGCGCGGCGACATCGTTATCTTTCACTTTCCGGATGATCCGACCGATACTATTTACTATGTAAAGCGGATTATCGGTCTGCCCGGAGACACCGTAGATATCATCGATGGAAAGGTCTATTTAAACGGATCGGAGACGCCTCTCGACGAACCTTACATTCGGGAGCCCATGGACCCGGAACCGCCGGCCCGTTTCGAAGTGCCGGAGGATTCCTACTTTATGATGGGCGATAACCGCAATTTCTCCGCAGACGCCAGGCGCTGGGAGAATAAATACGTAAAGCGTGATAAAATCATTGCAAAAGTACTGTTCCGGTATTATCCGGGCATCGGAAAAATCGAATAAGTAATGGAAAATGCGGAAGTCCGCCGGTTGTTCCCGGCAGACCTCCGCATTTTCTGCTATATCTTCATTTCCCTCTACCACTGGTAGTACTGAACCAGCGCCTGAGTCCCCAGACTTCCTTTTCCCTGCGCCTCCATATCTTCATACATGGAAAGCACGTAATCCAGCACTCCCAGATGAACGCCTGCGTTCTCCGCTTCCTCGGAGGCAAGCTTCATATCCTTGATAAAATGCCGGATAAAGAAGCCGGGATCAAAATCGCCAACAAGGATACGGGGCGCTACCGTCTTAAGCTGCGCGCTGCCCGCCGCTCCCGTTCCGATCGAATCCACCATCTGGGCCACATCGAGTCCGGTGGCCTTCGCGTAGACCATGGCCTCGCATACGCCGGAGATCGCGCCGGCTATGGCAATCTGGTTGCACATCTTCGTATGCTGGCCATTGCCCGCTTTTCCTTCGTACTTGATGTTCTTTCCCATGGCCTCAAAAAGCGGCATGCACGCGTTAAAGTCCGCTTCATCTCCGCCGGCCAGAATCGTCAGCGTTCCCTCTCTCGCCCCTGTGTCTCCGCCGGTTACAGGCGCATCCAGGGCCTTCAGCCCCGCTTTCGCGGCATCTTCGTATATCCTGACCGCCAGCTTCGGGCTCGTCGTCGTCATATCAATCAGAAACGTGCCCGGATCTGCATTAGCGATGATTCCATCGTCTCCGAAGTATACTTCTTCCACATCCTTCGGATATCCCACAATGGTAATCACCGCGTCACGCCCGGCGGCACATGTCTTCACGTCCTCACACCAGGCGGCGCCCTCTGCGATTACATCCTCTGCTTTTTCCTTTGTTCTTGTGTAAACCGCCACCTCAAAACCAGCCTTCATCAGGTTGCGCACCATGGATTTCCCCATGATCCCGATTCCGATAAATCCCACCTTTTTCATGTATCCTTATCCTCCTTCTCGTATTGTCCATCTTCTATTCCGATTTTAACACGAGCCATGGCGGTTGTAAATTACCGGCGGAAACTTTTTGGAGTCATTCAGGATTCCCGGTTACCGTTCCCGGCCTTCTTACTTCGCGCTCAGCGCAGCCATGGTGATATAGTTGTAAGGTTTGTTAAAGTGAGGAAGGAAAAATGCATCGAACAGTTTCAGCTTATCAATGGTCACCTGCTCCTCGATCGCCATCGAGAAAAGATGGATCACCATGGAAATATCGTAGTCCGAGCTGATCTGCGCGCCCAGAATCACTCTCGTGTTCTTGTCATAGACGATGCGCAGCTTTACCTTATAGTTACCATTTTCCATAAATTCCGCTCTCTGCCAGTCCTCAAAATCCGTGGTGAGCGCCTCGATTCCCAGCTTCTCGGCTTTTGCCAGACTGATTCCCGTGCTCACCATGTTGAGCCCCCAGATGCTGATGCCGTTAGAGCCCTGAACGCCCACAGATTCCAGCTTTGTACCGCAGGCATTGTGAGCCGCGATAATTCCGGAGCGGACCGCATTTGTCGCCAGCGCAATGTAGTCTGTGGCCTGAATCGCGTTGTTGTAAACCGTCGCACAGTCTCCGACCGCATAGACGCCCGGAATGCTGGTCTCCTGACATAAATCCGTCAAAAACGCGCCGTTCTTAAACAGTTTAATCTGTTCTCCGCCCAGTGCAGTATTGGGCTTGAAGCCGATTCCAAACACTACCATGTCGGCGTCGTAGCTTCCCTTGTCCGTGACTACCTTCTGCACGCGAACGGAACCTTCCAGTTTTTTCACAGTCTCTCCAAAGGCCAGTGTCACTCCGTGCTCCTTCAAATTATCCGCCATCTGATCGGAAAATTCTCTGTCATAATATCCGGCCAGACAGGTCTCCGCACAGTCGATCAATACCACTTCCCTGCCGTTTCTCTTAAATGCCTCCGCCAGCTCCACGCCGATATAACCGGCGCCGACCACTGCGACACGCTTTACGCTCTCATCCTTCAAACGCTCAATCACATCCTGAGCATTCTGGAACAGCTTTACGAACTGTACATTTTCAAGCTCCATCCCCTCGATGGCCGGACTGATCGGGAGTGAACCGGTCGCCAGGATCAGCTTGTCGAAATGCTGCTCATACGTGTTGCCCTCGCGGTCGGCCGCATAGACGATCTTTTTATCGTAATCGACAGAGGTCACCGGAGTCTCCATGTATATTTTGGCGCCCTTTGCCTCAAACGCCGCCTTATCCGAGTAAAACAGTCCCTCCGGTCCCGATATCTGTTTGCCGATCCAGAGCGCCATACCGCAGCCCAGGAAACTGATGTTGCTGTTGGAATCAAAGGCGATCACCTCTTTATCCTTATAATTATCCAGGATTGTGTTGAGCGCCGCCGTTCCCGCATGATTTGCCCCGATTACTACAATAGTTTCTTTCATGTGAATATCCTCCTGTTCATGATTTAAATGAGTAAAACCTTAGTTCTAAAAAATGCTTCAGATAATTAGAGTATCTCCAATATGGTCTCATTATATCACACCGTTAAAATAATAACAATAACTATTATTAAATATTTCAATATTTTTTTCACCAGGACAATCGGAAACCATGATGGCTGTAAAGAATCGTCTGCCTGAGCGGTCTTTTTCATCGAAATTTGGAAAGACAAAGTACACCTTCCCGGGGAATTTCGTTATCACAAGCCGCCGCTCCATATGATTCAAAAATGAGAGTACCAAAACGCCCGTCGCCGTCGAATCCGGCCGGGAGCATTTCAGATACTCTCATCAAAAAACATTTTATTATTTTTTATCTCCCACAACAGCCTTCACAGTCTCTTCCATTTCTTCAAACGTCCAGTCTAGCGGCGGGCATTTATAGAAAAAGGGATGTTGTGGATTCATGCAGGAAATATTCACCATGCGTCTGTCGAAATCGAATTTCAGTGAGAAATCTCCAATCAACAGATGCGCTTCTTTTCGGTTTTTCATATTTTCCAGCAGTCTCCGCTCCAGCTCTTTTGACTTTCTTACCTCGTATAAAAAATCAATTGTATGTATCATAGACCCCTCCATACAGCGATTGTACCACGGGCTGTCTCATTCGTCAAAAGCAGCGGACCGGCTCCCGGTTTTCTGCTCTCACGTACCGGACTTCTCCCGGCTGACCGGAATCAGTCCGAAATATTCCAGTATGCATTTCAGCTGTGGATTCCAGAAGCCCCAGTTGTGGTTCCCTTCACATTCGCAGTAATGGTAATCCAGTTCCGGGCAATTTGTTTCCATAAACTGCTTAAATTCCACATTCAGACCGTAAAGGGGATCCTGTTGTCCACAGCTATGGTAGATTCTCGGCTTGGGTCCTGTGGATGCAGCTGTCTGTTTCGCCAGATACTCCAGATCGTCCTTCGATCCCTTATACTCCTCCTCGTCGCCAAAAATGCGGTAAACATTATCCATAAAATCGGAGACCGAGAACATGGTTCCGGCTGCCTTCATGGCCTCGAAGGGGCTGTTGGCCGCCGACATTGCAGCGACACCGGCGTACTGTTCCGGGCAGGACAGCGCCGCCTTTAAGGCTCCGTAACCGCCCATGGAGAGACCGCCGATAAACGTATCCTCTCTCCTGGTGGAGGCCGGGAAGAAATTGCTCACAACGATGGGAAGCTCCTTTGTGATGTAATCGAAGTACAGGTGCCCGTATTTTCCATTTGTGTAAAAGCTTCTGTGTGCCGAAGGCATAACCACGATGACATCGTGATCCCGGACCAGCAGCTCCAAATCGCTCTTTCTGATCCACGCAGTGTTGTCGTCTGCATGGCCGTGCAGCAGATACAGGACGGGATACTTTTTATCAGGAGCCGCCTCCGGCTTCCTCCCCCTTTTTTCAGGAAGAAGAACGGTCAGCGGTGAATCCATTCCGAGGTAGTATGAGTGAAAATCTACATTTAAAAGTGCCATATGTATTCTCCCTTCTTTCTGCGTCTATGCCCAGATAAAGCTGATGGCATACAGTACGATAAATGACAGGATGGAGCAGAAGCCTCCATACAGGGTCCAGGATTTGAACGCTGTCTTTAAATCAATTCCCATATACTCCTTTGTCAGCCAGAAGCCGGAATCGTTGACATGAGAGAAGCTGGTCGCTCCGAACATGGCGGACATACCGATACAGGCAAGATACATTGGAGAATAGGTGGAAATCTGCGGAAACGATGCAACAATTCCCAATGTCATAGTCAGCGCCACCGTGGTGGAGCCCACGCCGATTCTCATCAGAGTAGAAATAATATAAGCTACAAGGATAATGGAAAGGTTGGCATTCTGCAGGGCATTGCCGATCAGGGTTCCCATCCCGGAATAATCCAGAACGTAACGCAGCACGCCGCCGGCCGAGGTAACCAGGACAATCATGGCCACAGGCTGAAGGGATTTTGCAAGAACGGACTCCACCGTCTCCATGGTAATCCCTTTACGCACACACAGAAAGATGATTCCGGCCACATTGGCGATGATCAATGCCAGATACGGCTGGCCGATAAATACGCAGAAATCCAGGAATCTCTGCATTCCGGCCCCCTCCGCAGTCATCATGCCTGCGGATGCGCTGATTAAAATCAGGAGAATCGGCAGAAGCACGATGGAGATAACCAGGCCGAAGGACGGCCCACCCGCAGTGCCCTCTTTCTTTTCAGGAGCCATAACGGCATTTTCAGGAACCGGTACATACATTTTCTTTGCAAACGGAACCGCTACCGCGTAGCTGATCAAATATTTCGGAATTACAAGTACGAGTGCCAGGATCGTGACTGTTCCCAGATCCACAGGAAGGCTTCCCGTGATCAGCATGGGAGCCGGTGTGGGCGGAATCGCCGATCCGATACCGAGCCCCGCCGTCATCGGAAGCACATAATATAGTAAGGATTTGTTTGTCTTCTTTGCAATAGAATAAACGATTGGCATAAGAATAATGAAAGCAGGATCAAAGAATACCGGAATACCGATGATAACGCCTGCAAGCCCCAGTGCAAACGCAGAATTCTTCTCACCGAATACCTTGACCAGCTTGTCGGCAATCGCCTGCGCCGCGCCGCTGACTTCCAGTATGCCGCCAAACATGGAACCAAGTCCGACGATCAGTGCGATCCCCTTTAGGGTGTTTCCCATACCATCCGTGACAGCTTGAGTAACCAGTGAAAACGGCATACCGCTTCCAACTCCGATTATGACTCCCGCAATGAGAACCGACAGAAGCGCATGAAGCTTCAGTTTAATAATCAGGAACAAAAGTACCACGAACCCCACCAGTGTGGCAGTTATCAGCTGCGCCGGATTAGCTACATAATCCATAATAAAAATACCTCCCTGTTTCATTTTATCTTTTTCATAATACGTATGATGTCTTTGCCTCTATAAAATATCATTACTGGATAAATATGTCAAGTATTTTCATATAATTTTACTTTTTACACAAATTATTCCACTCTATTTCGTGCATATTTTCTCCAAATACGTATGATCTCTTCTCCAAATATCAATTTGACGCTTTCTGAACCCTCAACGCCTTAAATTCAACGGCCATCAGGTGACAAAACGCCGGTTCTATGTTAAAATAAACTCAATTCAGCAGGGAGGTAAAATGGGTGAGCAGCTTAGAGTTTTATAATGGGAAACCGTTGGCAGAGCAGGTAGCCGACTACATATTAAACTATATTATAGATAACAATCTGGAAGTAGGGGCTAAGATCCCCAACGAATTTGAACTCGGCAAGATGATAAACGTCAGTCGTACTACGATTCGCGAGGCTATCAAGATCCTGGTATCCCGGCAGATCCTGGAGATCCGGCGCGGCGCCGGCACTTTCGTCTCCGAGAGGCGGGAATCACCGACGATCCGCTGGGACTTACCTTTGTAAAAGACAAGACCAAGCTGGCGCTGGACTTAGTCAGCGTACGTCTGATGCTGGAACCTGAGATCGCCATGATGGCGGCCGATCACGCGACGCCGGAACAGATCGGTGAGATGAAGCTCCAGTGCGACCAGATTGAAGAGCTGATCAAATCCGGCCGTGACCACATGGAGGCCGATATCCGTCTTCACACGATGATCGCCTCCTGCAGCGGCAACAGTGTAGTAGAAAAACTGATTCCGGTCATCAATTCTTCCATCGCCGTATTTGTCGATGTAACCAACCGCGCCCTGGGCCAGGAGACCATCGAGACCCACCGTGAAATCGTAAACTGCATCGCAGAACGCGACGCGGAAGGCGCAAAATGCGCGATGTACATGCATCTGATCTACAACCGGAGAGTATTCCGGCAGTTAGAGAAAGAAGAGAAGCCTCTAGGATAAACAGCACTTCATATATTTTTCCAACGCCTTGTTGACTTTGTCCTGCGAGTATGGTATTTTGGTTTTATAAAATACATCATACGTATTATGCCTTTGCCAGGAAAAACATAGAATTCAGGAGGAAACGCTATGAAACTAAAGAGTCAGGAAGTCCGTGCACTGGCGCCGGAGATGGATCCGCTGCGCATGGGAATGGGCTGGAAGGTGGATGACTTGTCGAAGCCTCAGATTATAGTAGAGAGTACATTTGGAGACAGCCACCCGGGCAGCGCTCATTTATTGGAACTTGTGGAAGAGTCCGTGAAGGGAATCAATCACAGCGGAGGCAAGGGAGCACGGTATTTTGCCACCGATATCTGCGACGGCATGGCACAGGGACACGACGGGATCAACTACTCTCTCGCTTCCCGGGACACCATCTGCAACATGATCGAAATCCATGCAAACGCCACGACATTCGACGCGGGTGTCTTCATAGCCAGCTGTGACAAGGCGGTTCCGGCTCATCTGATGGCGATTGGGAGGCTGAAATTTCCGTCTATCGTCGTAACCGGAGGCGTTATGGACGCCGGTCCCGACCTCCTCACGCTGGAGCAGATCGGAATGTACAGCGCCAAATGCCAGAGAGGGGAAATCACAGAGGACCAGCTGACCTGGTACAAGCAGCACGCCTGTCCCTCCTGCGGCGCCTGCTCCTTCATGGGAACGGCTTCCACCATGCAGGTAATGGC
>NZ_JBKVCZ010000181.1:0-11462 GCF_046966825.1 Hungatella sp.
AGGACCGGCAGTTTGGCTGGGATGATGGCGTTTCCTGGTGGACCAACGGCTTCTGGCCGGGAATCATGTGGCTTCTCTATCTGCGCACCGGGGAGCAAAGGTATGTGGATATCGCCCGGTATGCGGAAAAAAAGCTGGATCAGGCATTTGCCGATTTCTATGGACTGCATCACGATATGGGCTTTGTATGGCTTCCGTCTGCGGTGGCCGATTACAGGATCACGGGAAATCCGGAGTCGAGAAAACGCGGCCTGATGGCAGCCACCATCCTTTCAGGCCGCTTCAATCCGGCGGCCCGGATCTTCCGGGCATGGGATCAGTGGAGCGGCGCGCCGGATGAGGACACGGCGGGCTGGGCCATTATTGACTGCATGATGAACATCAATCTGCTCTACTGGGCCTCCGATGAAACCGGTGATCCCAGATTCCGGGAGCAGGCGGTGATGTATGCCGACCAGGTGATGAAATACTATATCAGGCCGGATGGCTCCTCCAATCATATCATGAGGTTCGATTCGGTGACCGGGGAGCTCACAGGGTCTCTGGGCGGTCAGGGATATGCGGAGGGCTCCAGCTGGACCAGAGGCCAGGCCTGGGCCATGTATGGATTTGCGTCGAGCTATATCCATACGAAGGATGAACGCTATTTAGACACCGCCAAACGGACGGCGCATTACTTTATAGCCAATATACCGGAAAACGGCCTGATCCCGGTTGATTTCCGGGCGCCGAAGCAGCCGTATTATGAGGATTCCTCGGCGGCAGCGGCAGCAGCCAGCGCGCTTCTGGAGCTTGCGCGGCTGACCGCAGCGTGTGAATCGGAGGTCTATCGGCGCGCAGCAGAAAAGCTATTGAAGGCACTGTACGAGAAAAGGTGCAATTTCTCAAAAGACAGCGACTGTATCCTGGAAAAGTGTACAGCGGCATATCACCATAAAAATCATGAGTTTCACATCATTTATGGAGATTACTATTTTATCGAAGCAATCTTTAAGCTTCGGGGTGAAACTTATCAAATGTGGTAACGGGCACTCACAGAAACCGGACAGAAAGCGTTTCCGAGGGCACTCGGTAGAAAATGGAGGAAGCAAATATGAGCAAAGTAACAGAACTGACGAGAGAAAAATGGATTTTAGGCGCGTTTCCGGAATGGGGGACATGGCTGAATGAAGAGATCGACCAGGAGGAGGTAAAGCCGGGAACCTTTGCGATGTGGTGGATCGGCTGTACCGGACTCTGGATCAAAACAGAAAATAAAACGAATATTGCCATCGATCTGTGGTTTGGCAATGGAAAACGGTCTCAGAAAACGAAGGAGATGGACCCGTTTCATCAGATGCGGAATATGACCGGCGGCCGTGCGACACAGCCGAATCTCCGGGCTGCGCCCATCGTCTACGACCCGTTTGCTGTTACAGCCGTTGACGCGGTACTGTCCACCCATTACCACAATGACCATATTGATCCGTTCTTTGCGGCGGCTGTGATGCAGAACTGCGGCGGTGAGGTACCCTTTATCGGTCCGCTAAAGAGCGTGGAAAAGTGGCTGAGCTACGGCGTTCCGGAATCGAGATGCAGAGTGGTCAAACCGGGAGATATGATTAAAATTAAGGATGTGGAAATCATGGTCACGGATTCCTTTGACAGAACGTGTCTCGTCACAGCGGATGAGGACATCCGGGGCGTGCTGCCGGACGATATGGACGACAAAGCTGTGAACTATGTGATCAAGACACCGGCCGGAACCGTGTACCATTCCGGGGATTCCCATTACAGTACATACTATGCCAAACAC
Source organism: Hungatella sp. (assembly GCF_046966825.1). Classification (NCBI taxonomy): domain Bacteria; kingdom Bacillati; phylum Bacillota; class Clostridia; order Lachnospirales; family Lachnospiraceae; genus Hungatella; species Hungatella sp. Next base: position 1,796 of record NZ_JBKVCZ010000181.1, read on the forward strand.
GGAAAGGATTTCGACATTGATATTGCCTTTGGTTCCTACGGAGAGAATCCGGCGGGCAATCAGGATAAGATGACATCCGTGGATATTCTTCGTATGGCGGAGGCATTAAAGTGCAGGGTGGTGATTCCGATCCATTACGACGTATGGACCAACTTTAAGGCAGATCCCCTTGAGATTCTCATGCTTTACAACTATAAGAAAGACGTTTTACAGTACCAGTTCCATCCGTTTATCTGGGACGTGGGCGGCAAATACGTCTGGCCGGTGGACCGGGATAAGATCCAGTACCATTACAGACGCGGCTTTGAAGACTGCTTTACGGATGAGCCTAACGTACCGTTCCGTTCCCTGCTGTAAGACCGGGGCAAAGGAGTAACGATGAAATTATATACCTTGGGACTTTATGAGAAATCCATGCCAAATGAGTTAAGCTTTCGGGAAAAGCTCACGTATGCCAGAGATGCGGGGTATGATTTCCTGGAAATGAGTATCGATGAAACCGAAGAAAAACTGGCGCGGCTGGACTGGAGCGTGGAAAAGCGGGCCTCTCTCGTACAGGATATGTACGAGGCGGGGCTTCCGATCCGGACCATGTGTTTAAGCGGCCACCGGAAATACCCGTTGGGAAGCAGCGAGGAATCCGTTCGGATCCGCGGCATGGAAATCATGGAAAAGGCCATCAATCTGGCGGATGACCTGGGAATCAGAATTATCATGCTGGCGGGATATGACGTGTATTATGAGGAGTCCAGCGAATTCACAAAAAAGATGTTTGAAATGAATTTGAGAAAATCGGTGGATATGGCCGCGAGCAGGAGCATACTGCTGGGCTTCGAGACCATGGAAACCGAGTTCATGAATACGGTTGGAAAGGCCATGAAATATGTGCAGCTGATGGGATCGGATTATCTGGGAGTATATCCCGACATCGGCAATATCACCAATGCGGCGAAGCAGTATAAGACCGATGTGATCGAGGATTTAAAGTCGGGGAGCGGCCGTTTGCTGGCCATGCATTTAAAAGAGACAGTGCCGGGGAAATTCCGGGAGATTCCGTACGGAAGCGGCCATGTGAATTTCGAAGAGGCGATTAGAGAGGCGTGGCGGCTGGGTATCCGAAGATATGTGACGGAATTCTGGTATACAGGAGGCGGCGACTGGATGGATGAACTCCGGAAGGCGAATCGGATGATGACCGACATACTTGGCAGACAGGCGAAGGAGGATGAACATGCAAGTTGAAAAAAAGGTGCTGGCCAATTTAACAAAGTGCTATTCCATCGCCCCCCTGACGTATCAGGGAAGGTTTCATTTTCTGGTGGCGGCAGAGAAGACAGACCGCTGTATCCTGTTCGATGAGACGGGAAAGGAGGTGGACACAGTATGGGAGGGGCCGGGCGGAGTCATGACGATGGTCCAGGTGCCGGGAAGTGACGGCCAGTTTCTGGCGACCCATAAGTTCTATTCCCCCAATGATTCCAAAGAAGCAAAGCTTGTAACCGTAACGCCTGCAGACGGAGTCTGGGAGGTGAAAACCCTGGCGGAGCTTCCGTTTGTGCACCGGTTCGATATTCTCGTCAGAAACGGTGTAAAGTACTTGATCGCCTGTACACTGAAGTCCGGCCATGCATATAAGGATGACTGGAGCTGCCCCGGAAAGGTTTACTGCGCCGTGCTTCCGGATGATTTGAGCACTTTTGACGAGGCCCATCCGCTGCCGCTTACGGTCTTAAAGGAAGGCCTGACGAAAAACCATGGCTACGCCAGAACAGAAGACGGCGGCATGGATACGGCGGTGATCTCCTGTGAAAACGGTATATTTCAGTTCCTTCCGCCGGAACAGAGGAACGGGGAGTGGGAGATCCGGGAACTCCTCGATGTACCGGCTTCCGATGCGGTGCTGCTGGATCTGGACGGGGACGGCAGAAAGGAACTGGCGGTGCTGTCGCCGTTTCATGGAGATACGTTTTCGATCTATCAGGACCGGGGAGAAGGCTTTTTTAAGGTATATGAATGCCCGGATAAAATGGAATTCTTACATGCCGTTTATGGCGGCCCGCTGTGCCGGATTCCCCGGGTCGTAATCGGTTTCCGGAAGGGCGAACGAAATCTCGTATCATTTTCTTATTGCAGGGAGAGCGGGACGTATGAGCGCGAAATCATTGACAGGGATTGTGGTCCGGCCAATGTCTGTCATTACATGGTGAATCAGAACGATGTGATCATATCCGCCAACCGGGAAACCGACGAAATCGCCATGTATACGGTGACGCCGTCTTCTGACGAACTGGAGCGTGTCTGAAAATTGCTTCTCCTCCTTTTTCTATTGACAAATCCATATTTCACATAAAAATATATTGAAAGGGAAATGGGTATTTTGCCGTACAGCTATTGCTCAGGCGGGGTGCTCGTTTCCCATGAAAAATAATATCATTGGGACAGGACTCCGATTTCACCAGCGCAATTATTATAAAAAAACAACTTGTTCACACTATGGTACAAGTGGTACTGTTGTAGTATAATAATATCAGTGATAAGGAGGATTTTTTTTTGGAGAGGAAAGCATACAAGTTCTGGTTCGCAACGGGGTCACAGGATCTTTATGGAGATGAGTGTCTGAGAAAGGTGGCAGAGCATTCCAGAATCATTGTAGAGGGGCTTAACCGGTCGGGACTTCTGCCTTATGAAGTGATCTGGAAACCGACTCTGATCGACAATACATCGATCCGCGCATTGTTTCATGAGGCCAACAGTGACGGGGAATGCGCGGGTGTCATCACGTGGATGCATACGTTTTCACCGGCCAAGTCCTGGATTCTCGGCCTTCAGGAGTACAGAAAGCCTCTGCTTCATTTACATACGCAGTTTAATCAGGAGATTCCCTATGACACCATTGACATGGATTTCATGAATGAGAACCAGTCCGCTCACGGAGACCGGGAATTCGGCCACATGGTGACGAGAATGGGCATTGAGAGAAAGGTTATCGTCGGTTTCTGGGATGAAAGTTCGGTGCAGGCGGCGATCGGCTCCTGGATGAGAACCGCGGTGGGCATCATGGAGAGCAGCCATATCCGTGTCGTCCGCGTGGCCGATAATATGAGAAATGTAGCAGTAACCGAGGGCGATAAGGTGGAGGCCCAGATGAAGTTCGGCTGGGAGATCGATGCCTATCCGGTGAACGAGATTGCAGATTATGTAAACGACGTGGCAGCAGGCGATGTAAGCGCTCTGGTGGAAGAGTACTACGATAAGTACGATATTCTGTTAGAGGGAAGAGATGCCGGAGAGTTTAAGAATCACGTGGCAGTACAGGCACAGATCGAGCTGGGATTTGAGAAATTCCTGGTGGAAAAGGATTATCAGGCGATTGTGACTCATTTCGGAGACCTCGGTTCTTTAAAGCAGCTTCCGGGTCTGGCGATTCAGCGTCTGATGGAAAAAGGATACGGCTTCGGTGGCGAAGGCGACTGGAAGACTGCCGCCATGGTGCGTTTAATGAAGATCATGACAGCCGGTATGGAAGGCGCGAAGGGAACTTCCTTTATGGAAGACTACACGTATAACCTGGTTCCGGGAAAGGAAGGCATTCTGCAGGCACATATGCTGGAGGTATGCCCGTCAATCGCGGACAGCAGGATCGCCATCAAGGTATGCCCGCTGTCCATGGGAGACAGGGAGGATCCGGCCCGCCTTGTATTTACCGCAAAGGAAGGAAAGGCAGTGGCCACATCGCTGGTGGACTTAGGCGCCGGTTCCGCCTCATCATCAATACCGTGAACTGCAAAAAAGTGAGAAACCGATGCCGAAGCCCGGTTGCCACGCATTCGACCCGGGAACCAAACTAAAGACCGGGAGCCAGCCTGACTTAAGGCGGCGCACACCATACGGCATTTCCACGATCTGACTGCAGAGCAGATGGCGACTGCCGCTTCCATGGGATCAGTCAGTTCATTGACGAGGACACTACAATCCGCAGCTTAAGAATGAATTGAGATGGAATTCTGCTGCTTACCGTTAGAGAGGGGGAAAAACTATGACTGTGGTTTAAATGAAAAAAGGGCGCTGCAGGGGACGTATATCAAACATTTTAACGGAGAACGGCTCTGGGGATGGAGCTGGGGTCTACACGCATCAAGGCGGTTCTGGTCGATGAGCACCAGAAGCCGATTGCTTCCGGGAGCCATGACTGGGAAAACCGGTACGTGGACAATATCTGGACATACACGTTAGAGGACATCTGGGAAGGCGTTCAGGACAGCTTTGCAAAGCTGGCAGAGGATGTAAAAGCACGCTACGGTGTGACGCTTACGACCGTCGGCTCCATTGGCATTTCCGCCATGATGCACGGCTATATGGCTTTCGATAAGGCCGGGGAAATCCTGGTGCCGTTCCGTACCTGGAGAAATACCATGACGGAGGAGGCTTCGGAAAAGCTGACGGAGCTGTTCCAGTACCATATTCCGCAGAGATGGAGCATCGCCCATCTGTACCAGGCGATTCTGAAGAAAGAGGCGCATGTGCCGGAGATTGATTACCTGATCACACTGGAGGGGTATGTACACTGGAAACTGACCGGGCGTAAGGTGCTGGGAATCGGCGACTGCGCCGGTATGTTTCCGATCGATACCGATAAGAAGGATTTTCATGAGAGAATGATCGCTCAGTTTGACGAGCTGACGGCCGGAGAGAATCTGCCGTGGAAGCTCCGTGACATTCTTCCTCAGGCGCTGACCGCGGGAGAGGAAGCCGGAGAACTGACGGAAGAGGGCGCGAAGCTTCTTGACCCGACCGGCGCCTTAAGACCCGGTATTCCGCTTTGTCCGCCGGAGGGGGACGCAGGAACCGGTATGGTGGCTACGGGCAGCGTGGCGAAGCGCACCGGCAATGTGTCCGCAGGCACCAGCGTGTTTGCCATGGTAGTTCTGGAACAGGAACTGAAAAAGGTTCACGAGGAGCTGGATCTGGTGACAACGCCGGCCGGTGATCTGGTGGCTATGGTACACTGCAACAACTGTACTTCTGATTTAAACGCATGGGTGGATTTGTTTGAAGAGTTTTCCGCGGCGATGGGGATGAAGGCGGACAGAAACCAGCTGTTTGAAACCTTATATAACCTGGCATTGGAAGGCGACCCGGACTGCGGCGGCCTTCTGGCTTACAATTATTTCTCGGGAGAGCACATCACTCATTTTGAAGAGGGACGTCCGATGTTCGTGCGTCTGCCGGACAGCCGGTTCAATCTGGCGAACTTCATGCGCGTTCACTTATATACGGCATTAGGAGCGCTCCGCGTGGGCATGGATATCCTGTTTAAGGAGGAAGGCGTGAAGCTGGACAGTCTGCTGGGCCACGGCGGATTATTCAAGACAAAGGGCGTGGGACAGCGGATTATGGCGGCGGCGGCCGGCGTACCGGTGACCGTCATGGAAACTGCCGGAGAAGGCGGCGCATGGGGCGCGGCAATCCTGGCTTCCTATATGCGTTACAGAAAAGACGGAGGCAGCGACTCTCTCGCCAAGTACCTGGCAGACAGTGTATTTGCTGACGAAGAAGGCGTGGTTATGGAGCCGCAGGAAGCGGATGAGCGCGGCTTCGAGGTATTTATGGAGCGGTACATAAGCGGCCTGCCGATTGAGCGCGCCGCAGTCGAGTGTCTGCCGGGGCGTGTCTGAAAAATCGTAACAGTTCAGGCGGCTCATTCCTGCCATCTGCATGTACTGAAATAAAAAATAGAAAAGAGGAAATGACACGATGCTGGAAGAATTAAAAAAAGAGGTCTATGAGGCCAACATGGAACTGCCGAGAAGAGGGCTTATCACCTATACATGGGGAAATGTCAGCGGAATTGACAGGGAAAAGGGACTGTTTGTCATCAAACCCAGCGGTGTGGATTACGATAAGTTAAAACCGGAAGACATGGTGGTCATGGATTTAAATGGAAATAAGGTGGAGGGGGACTTAAATCCCTCCTCCGATACAGCCACTCACTTAGAGCTGTATAAGGCGTTTGAGAAAATCGGCGGGATAGTCCATACCCATTCTCCCATGGCTACGGCCTGGTCCCAGGCGGGCCGTGCGCTGCCGTGTTATGGGACGACTCATGCGGACTATTTCTATGGGGAGATTCCCTGTGCCAGGAATTTAACGCCGGAGGAGATCGAAGAAGGATATGAGAAGAACACCGGTATGGTGATTATCGAGACCTTCCGCGACAGGAATCCGGTTCACGTGCCGGCGGTTCTGTGCAAGAACCACGGCCCCTTTACCTGGGGAAAAGACGCCGCGACCGCGGTCCATAATGCCGTGGTGCTGGAAGAGATTGCAAAGATGAATTTTGTGACTGAGATGTTAAACCGCGGTGTGGAACCCGCGCCGCAGTCCATGCAGGATAAGCATTTTATGCGCAAGCATGGACCAAACGCGTATTATGGACAGAAGTAACGGCAGCCCGTCAGGCAGGGAGGAGGGCGAGAGCGGGAAGACGAAATACTACGTGCTGATGGAGGAACTGAAGAGTGATATCATTGCCGGCCGGCTGAGGCCGGGGGATAAGCTTCCTTCGGAAAATGAACTTTCCGCCACCCGCCATGTGAGCCGCCATACGGTGCGAAAGGCGCTGTCCATCCTGGCGCAGGAGGGATTTATAGAAGCGGAGCACGGCAGAGGGACCTTTGTCTCCAGAAAAATTAGAAGAGGGAAGTCCCCCTCACTTCCGTTCGGCGGAATGGATTACAGGGGTTCGGGGAATATTGCGGTTATCACCACGTATCTGTCGGACTATATGTTCCCCAGGCTGATCCAGGGCATCGACAGCGTACTGACGGCGGAGGGATACAGCATTATCCTGAAAAATACCGGCAACAGCCGCGTGAAGGAAAGCCGCTGTCTCGAGGAAATCCTGGAGAAAGATATCGACGGTCTGATCGTGGAACCCAGCAAGAGCGAGATTCTCTGCGCCAATATGGCATTGTATGAAAAACTTGATTTTTATCAGATTCCCTATGTCTTCATACAGGGATACTATGCGCAGATGAAAAATAAGCCGCACATCCTGATGGATGACTGTATGGGCGGTTATCTGGTGACAAACTATCTGATTGAATTGGGACACCGGCGGATTCTGGGGATATTCAAGGCGGACGACAGCCAGGGGAGGGAGCGCCACAAGGGGTATGTGAAGGCGCTGTTTGAGGCCGGTTATCCCTACGATCCCGATATGGTGATCTGGTTCCATACGGAGGACCGGGCGGTGAAGCCGGCGAAGGTGCTGGAACTGATGCTGGAGAGCGGAGCCGCCATGGACGGCATCGTCTGCTATAACGATCAGATTGCGCTGGAGGTTTTAAAGGCGCTTCAAAAGAAGAAAATCCGTGTTCCGGAGGACATCTCCGTAACGGGATACGACAATTCATTTATTGCAGAAAACGGGGCGGTGAAGCTTACAACCATCGCCCATCCGCAGGAAAAGCTGGGAGCTATGGCGGCAGAGCTGCTGCTGGAAAAGATAAAGGGCGTGCCGGATGAGGAAAGCCGGGTGGAACGGATTCTGAAGCCGGAGCTGATCGTGAGAGAATCCTGCATGGAGAGAGGAAAAGGAGAGTAGTTCCGGTTCTTTATTAACCTTAGGTGCAAGACGGCGCAGAGAGGCCTGGTATCCCGCGCCCGTCGGGCTTTCTGCTCACCACGAAGATGACCGGGAGTGTCGAACACAGAATGCATGTGATCGGCGCTCCCGGTTATTTTTGACTGTTCATATCCGGGTGAAGGTGACTTCTATGAGAAAAAGGAGCAAAAAAATAAAAAAAGTACAAGAATATGGTAATATTACATTTTTTAAAAGGCAGAATATTAAAATTTATCATTAAACTTTATATCTGATTTTTGATTATCCCTATAAATATTACACTTTCAAGCTTTTCGAAGTATAGAAAAACACTCATTTTACCACGAATATACCACGATTAAACGAGCCTTGATATGACGATAAAATAGCACTAAAAAGACACCATTGACACATTGAAGTGGTGTCTTTTATTAATAAGCAGTCAATCCTAAGACTAACTGCTTTTGCAAAATAAAGGTAATCACTATTTTGTTTGTTTCTTTAGAATAATATAGCTTGCAATCACAACTACAAAGAATACTAACACGAAAACTAAAGTATGAAATATTCCTATCGGATAAGGTGCAATCCACCCTTCTAGTTTGAAAACCAATCCTGAAATATATCCTGTAATCATAGAAATAGGCATAAAAGCAACTCCGATTATATTAAGCCAATTTACATAAAAGGGGGATTTTTCTTCCGATAGTATTCTCGCTATAAAATATCCAACAATCCCTATAGCTTGAATAATCATTGAACCCCAAACTGCTTCCATTGTTTGTTCTGCATACCAATTACCAAATGCACAAAACAGCCCAATAGCAACAAAAGCTGTTGATGATATATAAAGTACCTTACTCGTAAGCTCTTTATTTTTTTGTTCTTTGTCTGCTACTGGTTCAATTCCCTTTAGGATATAGTCAGTTGTTACTCCAAAAAAATCACTCATTATAATTATTTTTTCTAAGTCAGGCGTACTTTGTTCACTTTCCCATTTGGAAACAGCCTGCCTTGAAACTCCAACTTTATCCGCAAGTTCCTCTTGTGATATTCCTTTTGATTTCCTTAAATATTGTATTCTGTCTGCCATATTCATTAGCTAACACTCCTTTCTTTCATGGTGTAATTTTAGCAATATTATCAGTTGCATAGCCACCATTTAGATATGGAAATATGTCAACTGGCAGTTGCAATGATGTTTTTTGACAAATCAGCAGAATATTCTTGCTTATAACGTAATTTAAACATATCCATATTATAACAGTTCCATATATCCGCCACAACAAAAATCAGCACACCCCCCTTGACATTTTTCTGTCTTGAAAAATACACACTTTTTCTTTCTTCCTCTTGATTACCAACCACAGAAAAGAAAAAGCCCTGTCAAGAGCCTTGCCACCATTGGTGGTGCTTTGCACTCTTTACTGGGCTTTTTGTTTGCTGTATCTTTCATTCAAGAGGAAAATTAAAGACCTCTGTTCCATTTCTCTTTCAGATAATCTTCATAGTCCGTTTCATCAAAATCTAACTGTGGCGAAGTGTCGGGAATGTTATTTCTGCTGTCTATGTCCGCAAGTTGACGGAATATCCAGTCATCATAAGGGTCATGGTATTTATACTCTTTGGGCTGTTCTCTGTATCGGTCTAACCCTCGCATTTCCTTATGTACTTTCATCATGCGTTCTATTTTTTGACGTTGTATCAACTGCTTGATTTCCATAAGTTCTTCTAACTCCGTAACCTCATTGGTAATGTAGTTATGGATATACTGTATGAGTTTGGTTTCCATGTAAAATCTGCATTCTTTTTCATCATTGAAAAATTCATTTTCAGACAGATAATCTAAGGAAACATTGAAGTCCTGTTCCCGTTTGATAATATCCATGATATATGGTTCGGTGTGGTCAATATACTTCCATTCTCCTGATAATAATTCATTGGGCGTTACTCCCAGCACGTCCATTATCTTTTCTAATGTGTCAAAGGTAGGATAATTCACACCCCGTTCAATCTTGGAAAGGCTCTGCATATTGATACCGATTTTATCCGCAAGTTCCT
>NZ_JBKVCZ010000182.1:0-11446 GCF_046966825.1 Hungatella sp.
TACTCCTGAAGCTTCAATACGCGTTTTAACGCGTCAATGCCTGCTTCATTGTTCATGTTAGGCTTTAAATTCTCATCCACATCGTCGCCGCCGCGGTTAATCCACAGCAGTCTGGTACAGCCCTTCAGCATGTTCGTGGAATAACCATAGTCCACAGGAGATTCCGGATTGACGCTCTTGGTGAAAAATTCCGCAACCTGCATCATTTCCTCATTCGTTTCCGGAACCTTCAGCTCGGTCTCATACTTCTCCTGATACGCCTTCTTCAAAGACTCATCCTCAAACAAATCCTTCCGGTAGAACAAAAGCTCCACATCCGGCTTATAAGGAATCGCACAGAGCTTGCCGTCATAGTTTCCATATGTATCGAACAGACCCGGCAGGAAATCCGAAGTATCGTAGGATTCGCCTGCATACTGGCTGATCATGGTATCAAGCGGCTCTATCTTGTCCGCCTTTGCGAAGCTGTGCAGGAAAGCGATGGGCGCCAGCACCACATCATACCGCTTCGTATTGTTTAAATCCAGCTGCAGCTTATCAGTAAACTGCTCGCCAGGAATTGATTCCACCACTACCTTGGCCCCTGACAGCTCTTCAAACAGCGGAACCACATCGCTGACCGCCTTTTCAAAGTCTCCGGACATCACCGGAACGGTAAGCGTCTGACCTGCATACTGGCCGTGAAGCGTCCCATCCAGGTCCAGATTGTCCAGCGTTTTACCAAACTTTTCAATCGTTTTCTTTTCAGAGGCTTCCGTCCCCCCAGCCGCTTCCGTAACAGCCGCCGTCTCCGCGGTCGTCTGCATTTCCTCCGACACAGCCACCTTACAGCCGGTCAGACCTGCTGCTGCAACCGCCGTACAGGCCGCTGCCGTTGCCACGCGTTTCCATAATCCGTTCCTTCTCATCATTACATTCCTCCTCGATTTATACTTCTATTTAAAATTTCATGTATTGCTCTCTTATCCTTTTACGGCGCCTGCCATCGTGCCCTTCACAATATATTTCTGTGTCGTCATGGATAATATCACAGCCGGTATCATAGCGATCACACCCGAAGCAGCCAGTGAGCCGGAAGGGGTATCCTTATGAGTCTGTACCATGCTGGCAATTCCTATGGGCAGCGTCTTCTTTGCATCGGAAGACTGGAGCACCAGTGCCAGGCCGAATTCATTCCATGCGCCGATAAACACCAGAATCGCAATTACCACCAGCCCCGCCTTTACTAACGGCAATGCGATTTTCGTATACATTCCGTATTCCGTACATCCGTCGATCTCGGCCGCTTCATACAGCTCGTCCGGTATTTCATAGAAGAAGCTGATGGACAGCCAGATCGCCAGAGGCAGCGCAAATGATATGTATGCCATAATGAGTCCTGTCATCGTATCCAGCAGATGAATCTTGCTGTAAATGATGTAATACGGGATCGTGTAAACCAGAGCCGGAATCATCCGGACTGCAATTACACTGTTCTTGATGATTTTGTTTCCCTTGAAATGGTACCTGGACAGCCCGAAGCCTGCCATTGTAGCCAGCGCCAGGGAAATAACCGTCGTGCTCACCGCCACCAGCATACTGTTGGAAAAGAAGGTGGCGACGTAGGATTTCCGGAATATCTCTATGTAATTATCGAGATAGAGCGTATCGATCCACAGGATCGGCCGTTCCACGAACACCTGCGCCTTTGTCTTAAACGACGTGATGATCGTCCAGTAAACCGGAAAGAAAAACAGCACGCCCAGCAAAAGCAGAATGATGAGAAGTCCCGCAGACTTTAATATTTTCTTCTTCATGATCATTCCCTCCTATTCTTCTTTGCCGGTAAGCTTCATAATCAGCAGGGAGAACAGCACAATCAGCACGAAGAAGATAAACGCGCCTGCCGATCCCTCGCCCACGTTATAATACCGGAATGCCATTTTGTAAATGGTGGACGCCAGCGTTTCTGTCGAAGTCCCGGGTCCGCCGTTCGTCAAGTTGTAGACAATATCGAACATTCGGATCGCGTCCATGAAACGCATGGTCAGCACCAGAACGGTAAAGTTACGAATCAGCGGCATGGTCACCTGGAAGAATTTCTGTCTCCAGTTTGCTCCGTCGATGGTCGCGGCCTCTAAAAGCTCCTCCGGGACGGTTTTAAGCGCCGCCATAAAGATAAGCATACACAGCGGTGTGGTGGCCCAGACCTCTACGATGACAAGCGCGATTCTGGCCGGAACCACCGCTGACAGCCATTCCACCCGGTCAAGCCCCATAGAGACCAGCAGTCCGTTGAGCACACCGTAAATGGGTGAAAACATCAGCTTCCATATGGTAGCAATCACGATAGGAGCGATCATCATGGGGATCGTAAACACGGTCTTCATCACCTTGGATATCCTGGGGAGAAAATTAGTCGTGAGGACCACTGCCAGCGTCATACCAAACAGGAGATTCAGCGCCACAGCGGATACGGTAAATATAAATGTCCAGCAGGCGGAATCCAGAAACTGCTTATTCGTCAGTACGCTCACGTAGTTTTTCAGTCCGATAAACCGTATGGTATCTGCATTCATGGATGTGTTATAGTGAAAAAAACTGATCCCAAACGAATACAGCATTGGTATAACGGAAAATACAACTAAAAATAATACCGCCGGAGAGATAAATACAAAAGCCGCTACCCGTTTCGGCTTATTCAGTCTCCTGCCCTTTCCTTCATGCATTTGCAACACCTTCCCTTCATCTGGACTCATTATACTATTTGAGCAGGATAATTAATATACTAACCTTAGTATAAAATAGATTACCTTCTAATTTTTCTCGATATTTCCGCTCCTATTTGGATATTTTTTACAATATACTTGCTTTATTTTCTCAATGTAACTATAATAATGGTATGCATTGCCCTTCAACCCCTTATCCGTAATTAGTATACTAAGTAAGGAGTAACCTCTTATGAACAGCATTCCACTCTACAAACAGATCATAGAAGACATTCTGTCCAGAATCCACGATGGAAGCCTGCAGCCCGGAGACCGTATCCCTTCAGAGCGGGAACTGGCGGAGCAGTATTTAGTGAGCCATATCACCTCCAAGAACGCGCTGGCCGAGCTCGCGGATAAGGGATATATCACCCGGCAGAAGGGCAAAGGCTCCTTTGTAAGCCCCATGGAACAGCTCCAGATGATCGCAGAGTTTAACAGTACCGTCAACCACCGGACAATCTTAAAGTCAAAAACCATCGGTCTGATCATGCCTTCCATGAAGACAAGCATCGACCAGCAGCTTCTCAACTGTATCGAGGAGGAGTTAAACGCCACCGATTACATTCTGGCCGTCACCATCACCCGGGAGAATCAGGAGCTGGAATCGGCCGCTATCCATAAGCTGAAGGAGCGGGGGGCCAGCGGTCTCATCATCTTCCCGACCGAGCACGAGATGTACAATGAGGATATCTTAAAGCTGAATCTCACCGATTTCCCATTTGTGCTCATCGACCGGTATTTAAAAGGAATACGTTGCAGCTGCGTGTATACGGATAATGAAGAAATCACCAGGACAGCCGTCCGCCATCTCCTCTCTCAGGGAATCGCGCATCCGGCCTTCCTGTCTCCGGACAGCCATAACACGGTAACCAGCGACCGGCTGTCCGGTTTTAAGGCGGCTCTGGAGGAGGGCGGCTGTCTTCTTCCTCCGGAGCATCAGTGCCTGATTCCGCTGTCCGTCACGGACCCTGCTGAAAAAGAAGCGCTTCTGGCAAGGTTCCTCGACAGCCATCCGGAGATTGACGGCCTGTTCTGTGTCAACCGCGAGTTTACAAAATACATTTCCCATATCCTGGACCGCCGCGGCTGGTGGGACCGTTACCGGATTACAGCCTTCGATTATCCCGACGACCACCGCATCTCCTATATCAGACAGGACATTCCCCAGATCGCCAGCTCGTGTGTAACCAGGCTGATCGAGTTAATTCAGGGAAAGAGGGAATATAGTCATATCGTTGTGCCGGCATCGTTTGTTCCTCAGAATCCCGTATAAACATAAAGAGTCCGGCCCGCCGGACTCTCGCGCCGGAGCGCAGTCGCTTCAGCGGCCATACTTCCTTAGCGCGAAGTGTGCATCCTCCCGGAGGGTTTTTATTTCATAGGGCTCACCCTATGAAATAAAAAAGATCCTTATTCCGACCGCCGGCTTTCTCACCGGCCATCGGAAAAAGGATCTTTATTCATTTTCTTTTACACAAAAAGACAGATAGAAACGGGTACCGATTGATTTGACATTCATCCGATACCCGTTTCTACACTATCTCATCCATTGGACTTGATACCTCTTTTCTCTCATGTTTTTTGTACCTGGTACTTTCTCTAACATGATCTATATGAAATTTTCCCTCTCTCCGTTGCTCTTCTACCTCATCTATGTTTTTCGTTTATTCTCTTACTTTTCATTCTTACTATCTGTTCATCTTTTCGTATTTCAAAATTTTCTTTCATTCCTCATTATACTTTCTCGTCATATAACAAAGATGATTATTCTTTTGTTCTACTTCTTGAAACAATCATAGTTCTTTAAACATTTCATAGATTTTATCTTATTTTTTTGATATCAGCTCTTTGATGTTCCTCTTTTGCTTTTATCTTATAAGATTGGTTTTTTAGCATCGGCAGATCGGTTTTTCCTTTTGCCTAATTTATAATTTTTATTATAAATTAAGCTAAATTACTGTTTCTGGTGGACTGTACCTCCTTCTTCTATATTTTTGATGCTTAAGAGTTTGTTTCTTCTCCTTTTTCTTTAGGAGTTTTTGTTTTCTTATCTCTTATCTTGGCTTTATTATAGCGGATGTATTTTGATTTGTCAATACTTTTTCTTTATTTTTTATATGTTATTTGCTAATTTTCAAATTGTACGCAATTATTACAATTGTTTCTGTTTTTATACACACTCTTCGCCATTTATTCCAGAAATCTTTCTTAATTTTCTGATTATTTCGTTTCTTCTTCCTTTTTCAATGCTGAAAAAATACATTGATCGCGCTGTTCCTTCCCTAAAATTTCACCAAATTTAATTACAGACAGCTATAGACGGATTGTCTGCCACCTGTTATAATGCTTCTAAAATAATTGCAGCAGATCCAACCAGAATCATTCCGGAGGTGCCAAAATGGAGAATAAAGATATTGTAACCTATTTCTACGAGACCGTAGTCTCAGAAAACCTGCTGGATCAGGTTTCGCAGTACGTCTCAGAAAACTGTGTTGTAAAAGCCGGAGAAACCATCATTCACGTGGGTGTCGACGGCATGAAACAGCATCTTATTGATGTAAAAAAGACCTATCCCGACTACACGATGAAAATCATCAAGCAATACGTGGATGGGGACTATGTGATTTCAGAATTCATCATGGAAGGGACCCACGAGGGCGAATGGATTGGAATAAAGCCGACACACAAGAGGCTCTCCTTCACCGGTGTTGATATCGACAAGGTCATAGACGGGAAGATCGTCGAGCACGGAGGCGCAGTAAATACCTTTGATACGTTATATGAGCATCATCTTATTAAACCGGTATAGCAGAATCCAGTCAATGCAAAACCAAGTACTGCTCTCCTGCAGCAATACGGCTGATCACAAATCCCTGCTGAATTTCCATTTTCCTCTCAAATAAAAGCTGAGTGACAGCGCCGTAGCGATCGTCCAGCCAATGGGCCACGACATCCAGATCCCGTCCGCACCAAACGGTCCGGCAAGCACGAAGGAGATCAGCACGCGGAGAATCAGATCGGCAAATGTAGCGACCATGAAACAGCCCATGGCGCCGGATCCCCGCAGCACGCCGTCCGCCATCAGTTTCGTGGCAACCACCACATAAAACGGAGAGACGATCTTTAAAAATGTAACGCCAGTATTCATCGCCTCTCCGCCTGTCTGCTCCATAAAGATGGTCACCGCCGGACCGCCGAAGAAAAAGAACAGGATTGTAAATGGCACAGCGACGCAGAATGCCATGAACCATCCGGCCTTGAATCCGCTCTTTACCCGTTCCTCCTGCCCTGCGCCGATGTTCTGTGCCGTAAAGCTGGAGAGTCCGTTTGCCAGCGTCGTAAACGAGGTAATCGTGAAGGTATTGAGCTTCACCGCCGCGCTGTAGCCGGCAATCACTGAGGAACCAAAGCTGTTGACCAGTCCCTGAATAAACATGTTGCCTACCGAGATGAAGCTTTGCTGGAGAATGCTGGGGACTGCAACCACACTGATCTTTTTCAGCATATTCCAGGAGAACAGCGGAAAGCTGCCCTCCGTCTTTACCTCCGCAATTCTTTTATGTACGGTCAGAAGCGCCAGCACACAGGCTGCTCCCTGGGCGATAAAGGTCGCCCACGCCACGCCCGCCACACCCCAGTGAAAGACGATGACGAAGATCATATCCAGCAGAATATTTCCCAGAGAGGAACCAATCAGGAAATAAAGCGGCGTCCTGGAATCTCCCAGAGATGTAAAGATGCCTGTACACACATTATAGAGATACAGAAACAGAAATCCGCCGATATAAATTCGTAAATACAGCGCTCCGTCCGAGAAGATATCGGCCGGCGTCTGAATCAGGTTCATCACCGGGCGGCAGAAGAGAAAGCCCAGAGCCATCAGGCTGAGACTCAGCGCGATACAGGCTATCAGCGTCGTGTAGATGGCCGTCTTCATCTCCTTCCACCGTTTTGCCCCGAAGAGCTGGGAAATGACGACCGCACAGCCGATGTTGCTTCCTACCGCCACCGCCATAAAGATCATGGTGATGGGATAAGACGCCCCAACGGCTGCCAGAGCCGCCTCACCTGCAAATTTACCAGCCACCACGCTGTCCGCGATATTATACATCTGTTGAAAAATTACGCTGACAAACATGGGGATGGAGAAACGCCAGAGCACTGACGATGGTTTCCCTACCGTTAAATCCTTTACCATTGTTCTACCTCTTTCCTCACTTTTCCATACAAGGATAGATTATACTACTACTCTCAGGCGATTTTCAATGGAAAATTCATTTTTATTCCAGCCTTTATTCCGGTCATTTACCGTTCACGGCCCCATCCAGCACTGCCATGCCGTACGATTCCAGTCTCACCGTCTGTCGGCCGGCTTCCATCCGAATCACGGTTTCCCGTTCCTCGCCGCTGTTATTAATCACCACCAGCTTACCGGAGGCCGGATACCAGGCGCATTCCGTGTCGGGGCTGTCCGTCAGATATTTCTGGTTTAAATCCATGCCCATTCCGCTTACCATCAGGTTTAAGAGCATCCTGGTATTTTCCGGCGTCACCTGGAAGCTGCTGAGATAGAACGCGGTGCCGCCTCCAAAACGGTGAGACGTGATGGAGGGCAGCCCATCCTCTTCCCCAATCACCTCCGTGTCGGGGCCTGTGAGACAGATGCCTTTTCTGCCGCGAATGGAAGCTCCCGCCGGTATCAGACCGGGTTTCTCCGCCAGTTCATACTCCCAGCGTCCATGACACACCTTTGCCCCCGTATCCTCGTCCACTCCCAACACAGAAGCCAGACGGAAATACGCGGATGCCCCGGGTGCTGCCGACGGTTCGCCTACTCCGATAAGCACGCCGCCCTCATAGACCCAGCGTGAGACCGTTTCCGTGACACCACTGTCATTCCAGGCCATCCCGCCGCTCCAGGCACTTCCGGCCGCCCCGGCATTGATCAGGACATCGACGCCTTTCAGGCATCCTGCCTTTACATCTTCAAAATTTATGAATTCCACCGAAACCGGAAGCCCTGAGAGAGCCTCGTTGATATGGATCAGATCGTGCAAATACGTTTCGTGAAAATGACCGGACAGCGTCCAGGAACGAAGCTTTCCCCAGGAATGGAGCACCGCAGCCCGAATCGGCAGTGTATACACAGCGCCCTCTTCATGGAAGGACTTAATCCGCCGGAAATCATCCGCGATCGTCTCCATATAGCTGCAAAAATCGGGGAAGTCTTCCACCAGATGCAGATATCCGCCAAGACCGATCCGGTCAATCTTTTCCCTGAGCAGCGCGCGGCGCACGTGGATCCAGTACTCTTTCGCATCGCGGACCGGGTCTCCTCCCTCGCAGAATGTGGGGGCTCCGCCCAGCCCAACCGGGAATAAGTAAGGATGAAGCCTCAGTTCATGCGTCTCCACCTCTGCTCCGGCGCAGAGCCGGACCTCATAGCCGGAAAAGACGCATTTGATCAGGCCGTCAAAGCCGAACTCCTTAAAATGGTCGTTATACGGCTCCACTCCCACCCAGCTGTCGTCGTAGAACACATACGCCTTCTTTCCGCAGCTGTGCACCAGTTCCACCAGGCGTTTCCCGAAGTCCACAACGAAACGGTTTACAAAGGCCATATAATCCAGCTGGCGCCTGGAAGGCGGCATATGGGTGACATGAAATTTCCCCTGGTTGATGAAATCCTCCGCCGTCAGGCCGTAGCCGTATTCCGCCTCAAACGCCTTCAGCATCGCGGGGCTGACCGTAAAATCATAGGAGCCCCAGTCTGTAAATAAATTTCTCTTCTTTTCGCTGCTGCCCCACATCCACACAAAATTATAAAACAGGGAGGTAAACCGGACTACCGTCGTCACCGGATGGGTATCGCACCAATTCTTCATCCAGCCATAGAGATATTCCCTGGTCTCCTCGTGGATTGGATCTACCGGCATCAGATGCTCTTTCTCCCAGTTATTTGTCACATGGTTGTACATCGAGATTTCTTCCCAGATCCGGTATGCCAGGAAATTCACCGTATAGTCATGAAATGGATGCGCTTCCTCAAGTACCACGGATCCGCTGTTTTTATCATAACGCCAGCTGGCGCGGGATACCTCCGTCTCCTCCGTGCGGTCAAAGACCTGCCAGTAAGCGAGCGCTTCCGGGCTGTCGTTTATAGTAAACTGTTCGGTAAAAAAATCCTCCATCAAGTCAAACGTCAGTACCCCGCCAAACGCCGTCTTCGGGTCTGTCACGAGAAACGTCTGCTGAAGCTGGTCCGGATGGGCCTTCGCCCACTCATTGTGATCACGTATGAGGCAGATGGTGGAATAAATTCCATATCCCGCGCCTGTGATCTCCTCCGACAGCTCCGTGCCGTCACTGTCTCTGATCACATCGGCGCCCCAGCGTTCCGCCAGCTTGAGCGTCAGCTCCTCATAGCCGGCTTCCCCCGGCAGTGTAAAACTTCCCTTTGTCTTCTCCATGATAAATCTTCTCCTTCCAAATTATCCACATTGCAGTATTCTCTGCCTGCGATGGTTCACTTTAGAAATATCTTTCTTAATTATATAAAAACAGCCGCACTCATTCCAGTCAGAGTGCGGCAAATACTTTGCATTTTCAATCATTTACGGATATAATGGGATCATAGAAAAAAGGAGGAAGCACCCATGCCCAGACGCAAAAGACCATACATTGAATTCCGTGATTACAACCTGTCCTCCCGTTTTCCGGTTCTCCTCTTATCCGGGGAGGAATGGCGGATCTCCGACGTGGCCTCTCCCCGGCTTCATATCCACAACTGCCTGGAGATCGGGCTTTGTGAATCGGACAGCGGCACCATGATCTTCGAAGACACGAAACGGCCGTTTGGGGCCGGTGATCTGACCGTGATCTCCTGCGATGTTCCCCACACCACTTACAGTTCCCCTGGTACGGCAAGCAAATGGTCGTACCTGTTTGTCGATCTCACGGGGCTCTTAACGCCATTATTTTCGGGATCGGATCTTCGCATTTTCAACCTTTTAACGATTCTGGAGCACCGGACCAGCCTGATTTTAAACGAACGGGATTACCCGGAGGTCCACGCTCTGGCAGCGAAGATTATGAGAGAGCTTGAACGAAAAAAAGACTATTATGAGATCTCAGTGCGCGGTCTCTTCCTCACGCTTCTGACCGATCTTGCCAGGGCATACCGGCAGATTGCTGCATCGGCAGAAAAAAAAGATGACCAGCCGCCTGAAAATGCGCTGGTCATCGCTCCTGCACTGGAATATATTCGCAGTCACTACATGGACGATTTTTCTATGGAATATCTGGCTGAACTCTGCAGCCTAAGCCCGGCTCATTTCAGAAGAATCTTCTCATCTGTCATGGAGACCAGTCCGCTTAAGTATCTGACAGACACCCGGATCCGCCAGGCCGCCTCCCTGCTTCGCACGACGGAGGCCTCTGTCCTCTCCATATCAGAGGAGGTGGGCTATCATTCCGTGTCCAGCTTCAACCGGCAGTTTCACGACACCATGGGGCAGACACCACGGGAGTGGCGCCGCCGCATGTCGATCCTGAAAGACCAGTCCGTCATGAAATACCGCGGCTTCCTGGTTCCCGAAACTTTAGTACAGCATTGCATAAATTCCTAAGTAACAGCACCCGCTATCTGAATCAGGGCTTAAATTTCAACGGAATTTTCGCTTGTTTTATGAAATATATCCATAAATTCTTCGCCGGTAATCGTTTCCTTATCCAGTAAATACTCTGCTATCTCATGCAGCTTTCCTTCGTTCTCTTTTAAGATCTGAAGGGCCTTCTGGTGCTGCTCTCTGACAATCTTTATCACTTCCTCGTCGATCAGCTTCGCCGTGTCCGGTGCACAGGCCAGCGACGTATCACCGCCCAGATACTGGTTCGTCACCGTCTCTAAGGCCACCATATCAAACGTCTCGCTCATGCCGTACCGGGTCACCATGGCCCGTGCGATCCTTGTTGCCTGCTCGATATCATTGGAAGCTCCGCTGGTCACGGAATGGAAGATCAGCTCTTCCGCCGCACGGCCGCCGGTGAAGGTGGCGATCTTATTAAGCGCCTCATCCTTTGTGAGCAGATACCGCTGCTCCTCATCCACCTGCATGGTGTAGCCCAGCGCACCCGATGTTCTCGGGATAATCGTAATCTTGTGTACCGGCGCGGAATTGCTCTGGCATGCCGCAACCAGTGCGTGTCCCACCTCGTGGTAGGCGATGATCTTCCGCTCGTTGACGCTGACACCGGAATCCTTCTTCTGGTATCCGGCGATGACCACCTCCACGCTCTCCTCTAAATCTTCCTGAGACACGAGCTTTCTGCCCATGCGAACCGCCCGTAAGGCCGCCTCGTTGACGATATTGGCAAGCTCTGCGCCGCTGGCGCCCGCTGTTGCCAGCGCCACATCATGGAAATTCACATCATCGGACAGCTTCACATTCTTTCCGTGTACCTTCAGGATCGCCTCGCGTCCGCCAAGGTCAGGAAGTTCCACCGGAATTCTCCGGTCAAAACGGCCCGGACGAAGCAGCGCCTTATCCAGTGAGTCGGGACGGTTGGTGGCCGCTAAGATAACGACTCCCTTCTTTCCGTCGAATCCGTCCATCTCGGCCAGAAGCTGATTCAACGTCTGCTCCCGCTCATCGTTGCCGCTGAAGCCGCCGCCGTCACGTTTCTTACCGATGGTA
>NZ_JBKVCZ010000183.1:0-11424 GCF_046966825.1 Hungatella sp.
ATTATGGATGAACCGACGCTGGGAATCGATCCGGAGGGGATGAGAGAACTCATGTTTTTAATCCGGAGCCTGGCGGAGGAGGATGGCCGGACCATTCTGATCTCGTCGCATCAGCTCTACCAGATTCAGCAGGTGTGCGACCGCGTGGGCCTTTTTGTAGAGGGGCAGCTGATTGCCTGCGGAAGGATTGACGATCTGGCCGGGCAGATGCGCCGGGAGGGACATTACGTGCTGGAGGCCGCGGCTATCCCGGACGACAGGGGCTTTAAAGAGCTTCTGGAGCACTTGGGAAATGTGGAGGAAATAGAGCGAAGCGGGGATTTCTATGTGATCTATTCCAGCTCGGACTTAAGCCGTGAACTGAACCGAAGGGCACTGGAGGGCGGCTACAGCCTGTGCCATTTGAGGCAGAGGGGAAATGATCTGGATGAGATCTACCGCACGTATTTTGAGAAAGGAGAGAAGGGAAATGGCAGTCTCAATCAAAGGAAAAGTAAAGGCTTCCTTTCTTTCGGCAGGGAACAGCGCCAGGGATAGGAGTGACGGTGCGGGCGGAGGCGTCCGTTCGGGAATGAGCGGCATGGGCGCCTTATACCGCAAGGAGATGTCGGACCATATTCACAGCAAACGGTTCCTGATCGTACTGCTCTTAATCCTTTTAACCAGCTGTGCCAGCATTTACGGAGCGCTTTCCAGCCTCTCCTCGGAGACGGCGTCTGACTCCGGCTACATCTTTTTAAAACTGTTTACATTGAGCGGGAATTCCATTCCTTCGTTCACCTCGTTTATTGCGCTTTTAGGCCCATTTGTCGGTCTGGCGCTTGGCTTTGACGCCATCAACAGCGAGCGCTCGGAAGGAACCTTAAACCGCCTTGTGGCCCAGCCGATTTACCGGGATGCGGTCATTAACGGCAAGTTTCTGGCCGGAGCCACCATCATCTTTCTGATGGTCTTCTCCATGGGACTGATCGCAGGAGCGGTGGGGCTGCTGGCCACGGGAATCCCGCCATCGGGGGAGGAACTGGGACGGGTGCTCGTCCTGCTGTTCTTTACTTCCGTCTATATTTGTTTCTGGCTGGCGCTCTCCATCCTGTTCTCCGTGCTGTGCCGCCATGCGGCCACATCGGCCATGGTGGTGATTGCGCTGTGGATCTTTTTCGCCCTGTTTATGACGCTGGTCGTCAGCATTGCAGCCAACGTGCTTTACCCCATGGGGCAGACGGCGACCGCATCGCAGATTCTGGCCAATTATAACTGCCAGATGAATTTGAACCGGCTCTCCCCGTACTATCTGTACAGTGAGGCGGTATCGACCATCATGAATCCGCAGGTGCGCTCCACCAACATCATACTTCCGCAGCAGCTGTCGGGCGCTATAAACGGATACCTGTCCCTGGGACAGAGTCTGCTGCTGGTATGGCCGCACCTGACGGGCCTGCTGGCATTGACCGCCGTAGTCTTTGCCGTCTCCTATATCAGCTTTATGAGAAAGGAAATCCGGGGACGGTAGGGCGATAAAACGCTGTTTTGTGAATTATCTGTAAAATCCATCGGTGTTCTCTTGCATTCTCCGTAGAATTGAGAGAGAATACAGATGGATTTTTCTGTTATAAGGAGATGAAAAAAATGCGTGTACTGATCGTGGAAGACAACCGGCGGCTGGCGGAATCCATCCGTGATATCCTGAAACACTGGTATGGCTGTGATATCTGCGGGGACGGGAATACAGGATACTTTTTGCTCACGGACGGCGGTTATGACGCGGCCGTGCTGGACCTGATGCTGCCGGGAATGGACGGGATCACACTGCTTAAGAAGGCCCGAAAGAGCGGCTGTTCCGTTCCCGTGCTGATTCTTACTGCAAAGAGCGAGATCGACGACCGGGTGCTGGGGCTGGAGAGCGGAGCCGATTATTACCTGACAAAGCCCTTTGACATGCAGGAGCTGCTGGCCGTGATGAAGACGATATTACGGCGCCGGGGAGAGGTTATCCCGGAATGCCTGAGCCTGGGCAATATATCGCTGAATCAGGCGGACTATACGTTAAGTGGGCCGGAAAAAAGCATCCGGCTGGGTAAGAAGGAGTATGACCTCCTCCGGATCCTTTTCGTGAACCGCGACATGGTAGTTTCCAAGGAGACGCTCCTTTCGAAGATCTGGGGCAGCGACGGCGAGGCGGTCGATAACAATGTGGAGATATACATCTCATTTCTGAGAAAGAAGCTGGAGTTTTTGAATGCGGATGTGGTGATTGTGACCATCCGCAGACTGGGATACCGGATCATGGAGAAGAATGGAGGAGGCGGACGGGAATGAAGGAGATAAGCAGGCTTCGGATGAAATTTATCTGCTATAACATGCTGATCGTGACGGCGGTCATCGGGATTACCTTCTGTGCGGTGGCATTTGTCATGGAGAAACGGGTCAGCGCGCAGGGAAGGCTGGCGCTGGCGAAGGTGGTGTCGCAGGAGGAGCATCCCTTGATCTTCACCACCCGTTCGCCTGCGCAGACGCCGTATTTCTCCGTTATGGTGGGGGAGGATGGCATGGTGACGCCGTGGGAAGGCGGCTATGAAGCATTTCCGGGACAGGAATTCTTAGAGGAGATGGCATTTTTGGGAATGGCCGGCGAGGAGGATATGGGGCTTCTGGAGGGCTACCATCTCCGGTATCTGCGGGTCAGCCGCCCCACCGGATATATGATCGCGTTTGCCGACACCTCCTATGAGGACACCCTGCGAAACGGTGTTATGCAGTACGGAGGCCTGGCCTGCGCCGGTATCTGGATCGGTTTCCTGGTACTGTCCTACTTCTTTTCCCGATGGGCCGTCAAGCCGGTGGAAGAGTCCATACGGATGCAGAAGCAGTTTGTGGCCGACGCCTCCCATGAACTGAAGACGCCTCTGACGGTGATTACGGCTAACACCGAGCTGCTTCAGGAACAGTATACAGGCATATCCACTGAGGCGGATAAATGGCTGGAGCACATCCTTCAGGAATGCAGGGAGATGCGTTTCCTGGTGGAGAGTCTGCTCCTGCTTGCAAAAAATGACGCCCTCACGCCGAAGAAGGGGACCTTCCATCTCTTCAGCCTGAGCGATCTGGTGATGGAAAAGGTGCTGACCTTTGAACCGGTTTTCTATCAGGAGGAAAAGCAGCTGGAGTATCAGCTGGACGAGGAGGTGCAGATGCTGGGCGATCCGGATCAGGTGGGACAGCTGGTCAAGGCACTTTTAGACAACGCGGTGAAATACTCCCTTCCCAAAGGGAAAACCGTGGTGAGGCTGGAGACGGCAGGCAGAAAACGGGCAAAGCTCTGGGTGAACAGCCAGGGAGAACCCATACCGGAAGAAAAACGTTCTCTGATCTTCCGGCGTTTCTACAGAGGAGACAGCGCCAGAAGCAGCTGCAGCGGCTACGGCCTGGGACTGGCTATCGCCGCGGAGACGGCTGGAAAACACAGAGCAAAGATTGGAGTGGAATACCGGGATGGAATGAACTGTTTCTATTTGACCGTGAGAAGAAGATGAGAGAGGAGGGAAATCCGCCTCTCTCTTTTTAGGCAAACGATTGTGTAAAAATTCTGGAAAGTTTGACTAATCTATGATAAACTATTCCTAACGTCATCATGAAGATGAAGCTTAATACCATGAAGGATATCGCACCGCTTTGCAGGTGCCTGCTTTCGTGGCTTTTTTTATGTCAGGCGGAACGGTCCGGTGAGACGGGCCTTTCATCATAATCGCCGCAGTAAAGACAGCTGGGAAGGGTACAAATACAGGAGAGATAAGATGGAGGAAGCAATGAGATCAAGAAAATTAGTGAGCTTTATGTTTGGAGCCATGATGGCGATGGCCGCGGTAACCGGCTGCGGAAAGCAGGGGACGCCGGCGGCGGGGACGTCGGTACAGGCGTCAGAATCAGTGAGTCATACAGAACAGGCCGCTGAGGCGGAGAACGGGGATACGGCAGGCCGGACGAAACAGGGCCATCTGGTGGAGACGCTCAAGCTGGCGGGAGGGACGGACTGGGGAGCTCCCAGCCCTTATTTAAACGCATCCCGCGGCCCGGGAAGCGCCAAGATGAATCTGGTGTTTGCAAGCCTGATCGACGAAGATGAGACGGGAGATATTCCATGGCTTGCCCAGTCCTGGGAAATGAACGGCAGTGACTATACGTTTACCCTGTTTCCCGATACAAAATTCCACGACGGTACGCCTCTGACGACAGAGGATGTCGCCTTTACCATAGACTATTTCAGGGAACACCCGCCGGTATCCAACTCGCTGGGAGCGGGAGACAGCTTCCTGATCGACCATTACACCGTTGTGGACGACCGCACGATTACCATCACGGTAAAAGAGGCCGCTGCGGATACGCTGAGCAGCATCGGTTCGTTTGTGATTATTCCCAGACACGTGTGGGAGAAGGTGGAAGATCCGAACACCTACACGGGCGACGGATATTTGACGGGCAGCGGAGCATACCGGTGTACCGCCTATGACGGGGCCACCGGAAGCTATGAATTCACCGCGTTCGATGACTTCAAGGGTGGAAAACCGGCAGCCGACCGCGTGCTGTTTGTTCCTGTCAGCGATCCCCTTCTGGCATTTGAAAATCACGAGATCGACATCACCGGCATGCCGGCTGATTTAAAGGATAAATACTTAAGCGATCCGGGGATCGGTGTGGTGGAAAAAGCCAATGACATGGGTTACAAGCTCCTGATTAATTTTGAAAAATGTCCCGGTTTTCTCGATCTGGACCAGAGAAAGGCTGTGTATGCGGCCCTGGACCGTCAGGCGGTCGTGGACAAGGTATTCCGCGGAGCCGGAAGCGTGGGAAGCGCGGGATACGTTCCGCAGGGAAGCCTTTATTACAACGATCACCTTGTGGCCTACCCATACGATCCGGAAAAAGCGAAGTCCGCACTGGAGAGTAAAAACTATGAAGTGACCCTTCTGGCGGCCGACAGCGGCTCCGATGTGGATATAGCAGAGCTTATCAAACAGGATTTGGAGGCGGCCGGTGTAAAAGTGACGGTTGCAGCCTACGATTCGGCTTCCCGTGATGAGATGGTCAATGCGGGAAACTATGAATTTGCGCTGGTAGGCAATGGCGGCTGGGGCAATAATCCGCCGAAATATATGAGAACCATTTTCTCCGACCGTTCGAAGAATAAGGGAGGTAATCCGCACAGCATGGGACCGATCGGCTACAGCAGCGATGAGATCACGAAGCTGGCCGAGGACCAGATGAAGGAAGTGGATTTCGAGGCCCGCAGACAGATGTTTCAGGATCTGGAGTATCTGGTCAGCGAGGAAGTCCCGCTGATCGTCATTGCAAATCAGTCCTCCTACTCCATGTACCGCAAGGATTATTACGACGGCTGGATGAAGACGTACGCGTATCAGCAGACGGAACAGACCCGTCTGTCCTACATGGAAAGATAAACGTTTATGAGAAAACGAATCACACTATTTATCTGTACCTTTCTGGTGATTTACCTGTTTGACTTTTTCATTCCACGCCTGATGCCGGGAGATCCGCTTCTGTATACCTCATCGGTTTCCGGCGAGGACATGGATACCGAGTATTCGAAAGAGCAGCTGGATCAGATGAGGGCGTATTACGGCCTGGATCAGCCGCTCGCTGAGCAGCTGGCACAGACAGTCAGGAAAAATCTGACCGGAGATCTTGGATTGAGCATCCATTACAAAAAGCCGGTGACTACTGTGCTCAAGGAACGCCTGCCCTGGAGCCTTTCTGTCATGGGCGTGTCGTTAATTCTGAGCCTGGTGACCGGTACGGCGCTGGCGCTGTTTGGAATGCAGAAAAAAAGGATCGACCGGGCGGCCTTTCGGATATTATCTGCCCTTACGGAGGTGCCCGCCTATTTAGTCGGGCTGCTGCTCTTATTTCTGGTGGCGGCAAAGGTTTCATGGCTGCCTCTGTCGGGCGGGGCGACGGCATTTGCCAGATACGAGACGGGCGGGGAGAAGGCGTGGGATCTGATCTCCCATGGCTTTCTGCCGGTGCTGTCCCTCGTTATTGTGATGTTTCCCGGATTTTACTTCACGGCGAGAGCCAGCTTCCTGGAGGTGATGTCGAAACCGTATCTCATGAATGCCAGGGCCAAGGGGCTGAAAGCGGGAAGAATCCGCTGGAGCTACATATTCAGAAACGGTATGACGCCGATCGTGGTTCGTTTTTTCCTGAATGTCGGAACCGCGGTTGGCGGTACGCTGCTGATCGAAAATGTATTTGCTTATCCGGGGCTGGGGCTGGTGATGCGGGAAGCCGTGCGGTACAGGGACTATACGATGATACAGGGATTTTTTCTGCTGTCAACGGTTCTGGTGCTCACCAGCCTGTTTCTGGCGGACGTGCTGAACGCAGGGATTGACCGGGAGGAATTAAGATGAAACGAATCAGAAGGTATTTCATCCTCCTGCTTCTTCTGGCAGCGGTCTGCCTGTATGGCCTGACGCTGTATCCCCACAGCCCGGTTAAGTCTTCCGGCGCCTCCCTCGAAGCGCCGTCGGCCATCCACTTTCTGGGAACGGACAACCTGGGAATCGATATTTTTGCCCAGCTGTCGAAGGGCTTTTATCTGAGCATGATGACGGGAGTGACAGCGGCCGCCTGCTCCTTTACCGCAGGCGGACTGTTCGGCGTATGTGCGGGATACTGCGGAAAAAGGACTGATGCGGTCCTCTCCTTTATTACCAATGTGTTTCTGTCTGTTCCGCAGCTTCCGGTTATGATTGTGATCGGAGCGTTCTGGGGACAGAGTATCTGGAATATCATTCTGATCGTCTCGGCCTTCTCCTGGGCATCCATTGCAAAACAGGTGCGCGCCAAGGTGATGTCCGTAAAGAACAGGAAATACGTGGTGCTGGCAAAGAGCTACGGCGCCAGTCCGTGGTATATTGTGAGAAAGCATATGCTGGGTGAAATACTTCCGCTGCTCTTAGTCAATGCGGCTGCAGTTACCGGCAGGACCATCATCCAGGAGTCTTCCCTGGCGTATCTGGGGCTGTCCGATCCCCTGGCGAAGTCCTGGGGGCTGATGATACAGAATGCATCCTCCTTTACGGGAATCTATTTCACCGATTACTGGACGTGGTGGCTGATCCCGCCGGTGGCAATGCTGGTGCTCACAATTCTCTGCTTAAGGCTGTTGTCACAGGCTCTGGAGGAGTGGCTGCTGCGGGAGGAATGAGACGGGAAATGAGAAATTAACAGGAACAGAGCAGCAAAAACATAAATATAAAATGAGGGAAATATGAGTGAAGTTCTGAATGAAATTCTGAATGTACAAGGTCTGACTGTGGAATATCCCGGATTTACGCTGGGCCCATGCTCTTTTTCCATGAAGAGAGGGGAGATTCTGGCGGCAGCCGGAGAGTCGGGAAGCGGCAAGACGACGCTGGCCCGGGCGCTGTCCCGTCTGCTGGAGGAGGAAGCGGCTGTGGCGGGTGAGGTGGTCATAGCCGGCAGTTCCCTGTATGAGAAGAAAGAGGAGGAAGTGCACGGATCTGATGGAACTGTTTTCCATCGTCTTTCAGAATTCGGGAGAATGGCTGAATCCCTCCATGAGGCTGAGAGCAGCCTGGGGAAACGCTGATTAAAAATATCCGCCAGAGCACTGGGAGCGCATGAAAACACTGATGGAAATGGTGGGGCTGGAGGAAACGGACTTAGAGCGCTACCCGGACCAGCTATCCGGAGGGATGGCGCAGAAGTTTTTACTGGCCAATGCTATGGCACTGACACCTGAAATGGTGATTTTAGATGAGCCGACCAGTTCCATGGATGCCAATTCCAGAAAAGCGTTTATCGATCTGATCCGCAGGATTAACCGGGAACACGGGACTGCATTTCTGATCATCACCCATGATCTGCGCCTGGCCAGAGAGCTGAGCAGCAGGATTATGATCCTGTACGGAGGCATGGTGGAAGAGGCGGGACTGACGGAAAAGGTTCTGGAGCGGCCGAAGCATCCCTACACCCAGGGGCTCTTAAGAGCCTCCATGGATTTAAATCTCCTGAAGGATATCTGGGGGATCAGGCCGGCTGAGGAAGAGGGGCTGGGAGGCTGTCCGTTTTTCGGAAGATGCTGTCAGAGACTGGATATCTGCCGGACGAAAAGGCCTTCTCTCACGGAAAACGGCGATGGCTGGCAGGTAGCCTGCAACCGGGGCGGGATTGTAACGCTGCTGGAAGCGCAGCACATCGGTAAGCGGTATGGGAAGCAGGACGTACTGCGGGACGCCAGTCTGGAGATAGAACACGGAGAGTTTATCTCCCTGGTAGGAAAATCAGGCGTTGGGAAGACGACGCTTTCCAGAATACTCGGCGGATATATGGATGAATTTGAAGGAAATGTGCTCTATGACGGTAAAATCGCCGACTATAAACAGCTTCATAAGAGCAGTCATGGTGTCCAGATGGTATTTCAGGACAGCAATGAATCCGTGAATCCCTCCATGACTGTCCGGGAAGCGGTAAGCGAGCCTTTATTTCTGTCCGGCCAGGCTGACGCAGATACGGTGAAGGACCGGATCGAACAGGCGCTTCGTGATGTGGGACTGCCGTCTGAGGCGCATTTTCTCAATACCAGAGTGAAGAAGCTGTCAGGAGGGAGAAACAGAGAATCTGTATCGCAAGGGCGCTGACTATGGAACCGGCGCTGATGATTGCGGACGAGCCAACTTCCATGCTGGATCCGTCGAGCAAGGCCAATGTGCTGCGTTTTCTGAAGGGGCTTCAGAACAGCAGAGGATTCAGCATACTGATGGTGACTCACGATTTAACCTGCGCGGCGAAGGTATCAGACCGCATTTATCTGTTAAAGAATGGAAGACTGCAGCCGTTTGTCCCTGTTGCGGACCGGATTGAGTGCAGTATTTATCAAATGGAGGAATTTTAAATGAACGCAGAAGAGAAGAAAGAATTATGGGAACAGTGTGCAAAATTTCATGGTCACGTGTGCGGCGGACTGACAATCGGATATAAAGCGGCCTTATACGCAATGGAGCTTTTGGAACTGGGATTTTCCGAGGACGAGGAAGTGGTATGTATTTCCGAGAATGACGCCTGCGGCGTGGACGCTATCCAGGTGGTGCTGGGATGCAGCATTGGAAAGGGGAATCTGCTGTTTCATATGAGGGGAAAGCAGGCGTTTTCCTTTTATAACCGGAAAACAGGGAAGTCCGTCCGTCTGGTGTTAAGAGAACGTCCGGATTTTGCGTCGAAGGAAGAGTCTTTTGCGTATCTTCAGAAGAGGGAACCGGAAGACTTATTTGACGTGAAAGAGGCTGTCTGCCATATTCCGGAAAGGGCCAGGCTGTTCCGGTCCTGTCCCTGCGACTGCTGCAAAGAGACCACCGCGGAACACATGATGCGGCTTCAGGACGGAAAGAAGCTTTGCCTGGACTGCTGGAAAGAGTATGACAGGTTCCGGGTCTAGAACAGAAAAATACAATGCCATGACAACAGGCCATACCGGTAATCCGGCGCCTGCTGTCATGGCATTTTTTATGCTGTCACTCTTATGCGTGTTTTATAATTTAAGCGCGCCAATCCCAACCAATCCGGGACCGGTATGCACGGCCAGAGAGGCAGTTATGGCCTTTTCCATGATCAGCGTTCCCTGGGGAATACCGGCGAGCAGTTTCGGCCGCAGTTCTTCAGCCGCTTCTTTTCCATCACCGTTTAAGAGGGCGGTGAGGCAGGGGCCGTCGCCCGCGAAGGCCTTTACTTCCGCCAGAAGTCTGGAAAGTCCCTGTCTGGAACCCCGGATTTTGGCGACTGTATAGTAGACACCTTCTTCATTACAGGAGATAATCGGCTTTAAATTCAGCATGCTGCCTACGACTGAGGTGACAAGCCCGATCCGGCCGCCTTTGCGCAGATAGGTCAGTGTATCCATGTAATAAAATATTTTGCATTCCTTCACTTTCTTAGGCAGTGCCTCGGTCAGCTCATCATAACTCATGCCTTCCTCCAGCTTCATAGCCGCCCAGAGCGCCAGAATTCCCGCGCCGAAGGAGACACTTCTGGTATCCAGAACAAAGGAGGTCAGATCCTGTTCTTCACCGAGCACGTGGCTGACCGTATTATACGTACCGCTAAGGCCGCTGGAAATGGAAAATGCCAGCACATGAGTATAGCCCTCCGCTTTTATTTCCTCCACCATATTTTTAACGTCCTGTGGACTTGGCGTGGAGGTAGAGGGGATCTCCTTTGGAAATCTCTGATAAATCGTTTCCGGAAAAATATCAACTCCGTCAACGTAATCCTTCTCCGGGTAAATAATGTGAAGGGGCATAACCTTCATATGATATTTTTGAACCAGCTCGTCAGAAACGTCACAGCCGGAATCAATCAAAATAGCAGTCTTCATATTGGAACCTCTATATGTAGTAATCAAAACTATATAATCCAGTATCTCATAAGAATGCCGCTGTGTCAATAAAATCTTCCTGTTTTTCTGCATTTCTGTCCATATAATTCTCTAATTTGCAAGAGAAACTTAATACTTCCCCGCCAGCGAATATAGTATACTTAATATCAATGCCGGGCAGACATGCCTGTTCATTCCTTTGGCGGCTGCCGCGGCGGCGAATATTCCGCCGCTTATGGTGAAATATGATTTTATTACTTACGGTAAGACAGGACTTTATTATGATAGAAGCATTCAGATTACACATGGAATAATACGAAAGGATTGATGGTATGATCTGCCCGAAATGTGGACATGAAACATCAGGAAACTACTGCAATAACTGCGGAGAACCGCTGAGCACCGATTATTTAATGGAATCGGCTGAGGAATATGAGATAAGAAAACGGCTGTCAGAGGAGTTGGCAGGCCTGGAAGAACAGGCCGCCGCAAGCACAACGCCGGTTATGGAAGAACAAAAGAGCCGGGGGGATTGGACGGTTAAGAGCGAGCGATCAGAGGAAAAGCTTTTAGCGGAAGAATGGTTAAACACAGAGGAACCGCCATTTATAAAAGAACGAATGGAGAGTGATGGCGAGGCGTATGTGGACGATGGAACGAATGCGGACAATAGAATGTATATGGGCAATGGTTCATATTTGGATAACCGGTATGATACAGATGATCCGGAATTTTTGGCTGGACAGTCATATGGAGACGACCAATCCTACGCAGATGATCGAGTATATGCGGACGACCAGCCTTTTATAGACAACCAGCCTTTTACAGACGACCAGCCTTTTACAGACGACCAGCCCTATACAGACAACCAGTCACTCACAGAATCCCAGTCTTTCAATCCGGCGAAATCAATCATCGGAGCACTGGCCCTTCTAAAGAGTCGTCATCTTACAGAAGCCTCTTTCAATGCGGAAGATCAGCAGTCCTATGAGAACCAGACTGGTGATACCAAC